>JAZORV010000001.1:0-4038 GCA_045656785.1 Acutalibacteraceae bacterium
ACCGATATCAATTCCTACAATTGTGTTCATAGTTTCTACCCTATTATTTCAAAGCAACGTTTAAAACCGACATAACGTCTACAACGTTGATTTCTCCGTTTCTATCTAAATCCGCAGCATAAAAAGGTGCAGTATTTTCAGAAATAACATTCGTTTCTAAAATATGATTAAGCGCAAAAGTTATATCTGTAACAGTTGTATAACCGTTACAATCTATATCTCCAACTACAACAGCGAGATGATCATCATCTAAAACTCCGTCGTATTTGATAATATCACCGGTTTTTACAAACATTCCGGAGTTATCGCCAACAGAAACTTTATCGGAATTGTAAAAATTGTTTTTAAAATCATCAAGAGAGGTATTTTTAGTAACGTTAAAAACGAAACCATTATTAAGCGAATAACCAGAACCAGAAACCAACTCAAGAAATTCAATATTATCGTTAATATTATCATTAACATTAGTATTATTATCACCATAGTTATCGCTCGCAAAAGCAAACGAAGACGTGCTCAACAAAGAGAGTGTTAAAAACAATAATAAAAACTTTTTAAACATTACATAGTCCCCCATAATTTCTATTTATATTATTTTAACAAAAATATCTCTTTAAGTCAATGCTTTTAAAGCTTTTTTGAATATTTTTCTTGAAAATAATAAAAAAATAAAGTGGTTGCGAAAACAACCACTTTATAATACTTTTTAACCAACAAGACCTGTTCTTTCGATACTTTCCGTGAAGAACTTTTGCGTGAAGCAATAAAGCACCAACGGAGGAAGAATTGAAAGAAGCGCACCTGCCTGAAGATACATTCGAATAACGTATGACGTTTGACCGCGAATAGCCATTTCAGTCTCCAAGCCTTTAAGCATAACAGAAATCGGTCTAACTGCATCAACAAAATAAATTGAAGAGCTATAAAAGTCATTCCAATGCCAAACAATAGAGAACAGAAGAACGGTAACGAAAGCAGGTCCGGCAAGAGGAACCATAATTCTGATAAAAGTCTTGAAGGGGCCGCAGCCGTCAATACGAGCTGCTTCCTCAAGGTCTTTAGGCTGACCTAAGAAGAACTGGCGGAAAATGAATATATACAATCCATTTCTAATGCCGGTTGCAAAAATCGCAGGCAGCACAAATACCCAAGCAGTTCCCAAAAGGTTAATCGGTTCAATTCCGAAGAGCGAGAACAAGCCACCAAAATCAAAAGAATAGAAATTAAGATATGATGACATAATAATCGTCTGAGGAGGAACGATGATGGTCAAAAGAACAAGCAAGAAAGCCGCATTCTTTAAAGGGAACTTAAATCTTGCAAATCCGTAACCAACCATAGAGCAGGAAACAATAGATGCGCCTGTACCGAATATTGTAATAATAGCGGTCAAAGGTGCGGAGTTTGCATAGTTTAGGTTTTCCCAAGCACCTGTTAAGCCCTCAAAAGATAATGTTTTAGGAACCCAGATAATCGAAGGGTCATTAGCAGTAGCTGGATCCTGAAAAGAAGTTACTATCATATAAAGTAGTGGGAATAAAAACAAATATGATAAACCAATTAAAAAGAAGAATCTAAAAAGCTTAAAAATGAAGGATTGGCCTTTACGCTTCATGATATAAGGATTTTTATATTGTTTTTCTGCAAAGAAATCTCTTGTATTATCAAACATAAATCAAACCTCCTTAACTAAACTTTTTATTAACTACTCTGAATATCAAGAACACGAAGATAAGAATGATTCCGATAAACAAGAAGTATGACCAAGCGAATGAAGATGCTAAACCATACTTCGAAACGCTGGATGAAATCATATTTGTAATCTGGTTCATAACACCATTCGATGCATCAGTGAACGTATCAATGATAGTATAAACAACATTGATCATCATCGAAGGAACAAGCATCGGAAGGGTTATCTTCCAGAAGTTTTCCCAAGCAGTTGCACCCTCGATTGAGGAGGCTTCGTAAAGCGTGGGAGGAATACTCTGAAGTCCTGCCAGGAAGATAATCATCTGAATACCTGAACGCCAAACCATATTAAACAAACTGTTAGCAATGGTCGTACAAATACTTACGATTTGATCACCAAATCCTGCATCAATCAAAAAGTCTCTCAATGCTGTGCTTTGAGTAATTTCACCACTCGAAACAACGCTACCGGAAAGAGCTGAGCTTGCGACAGCATCGCCACTAACAACGGAAAGAACAACACCGGACGCGAAGATAACCGGCAAGAAGAATATAGCTCTGATAGCAATTCTTCCGCGGAATTTCTGATTAATAATCAAAGCAAGGAATAAGCTGATAACAATGATAACGGGAACCTGCCAAAGCATCTTTGTAAATGAGTTGGTTATATTTGTTGTAAAATTAGCATCCTCAAGGAACGCAACTCTATAATTTTCAAAGCCAACAGATTTAAGATCATATCCGGCAGAG
Source organism: Acutalibacteraceae bacterium (assembly GCA_045656785.1). Lineage (GTDB taxonomy): Bacteria > Bacillota > Clostridia > Oscillospirales > Acutalibacteraceae > UMGS1532. The sequence goes on from JAZORV010000001.1 coordinate 2,443, forward strand.
TTATCGATACTAACGCTACTGAAACTCATTCTAATTGACTCTATAAGAGGATATAGGAAGAAGAAAAAGAATCCGATATAGAAAGGCAGAATGAAGAGCTGTGATGTCCAAGCACTTCTTGCTGAAAGGCTTAAAGTTTTACGTTTTTTCATTCTTATCCCTCCTTATATTCAAAATTCTTTGCAAGAACTATAGTTCCGTCGCTAAGCTTAACTTCTGAATTGTTATAGTTTACATATACCTTGATTCCGTTCTCATATTCAGTCATAGTTACGTCGTTTGCAATTTCAATATGATTAACGATCTCCTGATCATAAATCTTATTGAGCAACGGATAATATGCATCGTACTTGGCAGCAGCATCATCAGCCCACAAGCTATAAGTTGAACCGTAAAGGTAGTCATAGTTTGTATCTGCGAGCTGTGCAGAATCTTCATAAATTCCACTCCAAAGCAATTCAGAACCTGTTTCAACACACTTAAGGAAAACATTTTCTTTATCAAGCGCCTGAACCATTGCATCACCGGTCATAGTGATATAACCATGCAAAACGATTTGATAGAAAGGAACTTCTTCATCAAATAGCTTATAAGCACTCGAATAAATAGGGCTCTTGAAGATTTTAGATGCATATTTGAAGGAATAGTCATTAGCAGACTCACCATAAATAGTGATATCCTTCTCTTTAGCCATATCTAAAATATCTTTATAGTAGCCGATTGTGTCAGCTCTATAAACATGTTCGCCCCTCTTAAGACTTGAATAAACAGAGTTAGTCAAAGTAGAAAGAGAAAGATTTTTAGATTTAACATCTTCGCTATAAGTCTCAATGAAATCAGCGGCATAGTCTTTGATATAATCGGGTCTAAGCAACATCAAAATAGTTCCGTTGAGATCGTATGAATAAACAGAACGAAGATACTGATACTTGTAATAAGTTTCAGCAAAAGCGGATTTAGCCGCTTCCTTTTCACTTCCATCAGAATAAGACAAAAGATCAACATCTGTTACCAAAGGAATGGACTTTTTGCTGAGGTACTCTGAAAGTGCATCAAAATCGCTCTTGCCTCCAAGGTCATCGATAAAATCGACATCATCGATAACATTTGAGTTGCTTACGCCATTATTAGCCCAACCAATGTATCTGATACCCAGCTGAGAGATTCCCTTTTTCCGAAGAGCATCAACAATCTTCTGAGCCTGATTATAAGTTGTTAAAGACTCTGTTGCAGAATAGTTGAAGCCAAGGAAGTTTGCTTTTTCATCAATAGCACCATAAGTATCAACGTTAAGCACCGGCTTAGTAGGATTCTTTTTGAGTCCGTCAATACCCTGGAGATAATCTCTATAAGCTTTTGCCATTCCAACATAGTCTGCTTCATCACCGCTTAAGAAACGATACTCAACTTCAAATTTGTCGATATTTGCATATCCTTCTGAAAGTCTGAAAATAGAGTTATTGTTTCCAAGCTTACCAGCCATCATTGTCTCGGAAAGCATTTTTGTTTCTACGAACGCATTAACATGGCTATACATAGCGAGATGGTTGGAAGGGGTTGCTTCAATAGAAGAAGCAGAAACACCCGAAGTAATTA
>JAZORV010000002.1:0-4988 GCA_045656785.1 Acutalibacteraceae bacterium
ACAGGTGGGTCGGGGATAACGTCGTCATAAAGGGTGTATTTTTTATTTGACCCATCGAGCCTCGAAGTAACCTGCTTTATAAGACCGCTCGAAACAACGAAGGGATCGGTTATAACGAGCAGATTTTTATATTCTATCTCGGCTAAGCGGTCGAGCGCTTTTTCGCCGAAGAAGATGTTTGTTTTAACCTCAAAATGTTTCATAGCATTCCCTCCTTGGGAAATCAAATAACCTCAACGCTGAAGGTGAGGCGGGCAGTTTCGCCTGATTCTATATAGCGGATGCCTCTTTTATGTTCATAAACTCCATCATCGGAATAAAGGTCGTTAATGCCGGTCCAAGGCTCCAAGCAAACGTATTTCGCCTCGGGCTTAACCATTCTCCAAATGCCGAAATAATCGAAATCCGGATAGTCCATCTTGATTCCGTTTCCGTTTTTATTAACGAGCTTAACGCTTCTCGAATTCATCGCATCGAAAACGAGGGCGGAGGGACCTGTTCTGCAAATGAAGGCTTCATCGCTCAAGGGAATCTTGTTTCCGTCAACGAAAACTGCATCGGTGAAACTGTCGTCGATAAGCCCATCCTCGCCGATTCTGAAAACCTCGTTCTTCTCCGTCTTTTCGAAGATAACGGTGTAGTCCTCCAAGGTTTCGCCTTCATATAATGGGCAGTTAAAGCCGGGATGACCACCAACGAAATACGGCATTTTGGAGTCTCCCTTGTTTTCTATTATGAAGGTCTGTCTCCAGCCCTTTTCGAGGGCTTCGTATTCAATGGAGAATTTATAATCAAAGGGATATTGAGCTTTTGTTTCCTCATTTGAAGAAAAGCTCATTATTATCTTGCTGTCATTAATTATCTCACAATCGAAATCCTGCTTTGCAGCGAAGCCATGAATCTCAATATGATATGGCTTGCCATCGATAATAGTTGTTTTTCCTTCTCCTTTAAGCTCACCGATTATTGGGAAAAGAATGGGCGCAGAGCCGCCCCAAACTTCGGGAGTTCTCTGCCAGATATATTCCTTGCCATCAATATTAAGAGAGCTGATTTGCGATCCGAGTGAATCCACCGAAAGGGATGCGCCGCCACATTTTATAGTATAGTTTTTCATAAAAACAACCTTTCTATTTTATAGAATCTATGAATCTTAAGAAGGCTTTTTTGCCCTCGTCGGTTCTCTTGAAAACGCCTGCGTGCTCTAAAACGAGGGAGAAAACAATTCCGATTTCTTTTCTTAAAATATCCTCGGCGTTGTTGGGAGTGAAGGTGTATTTTTGCTTTAATTCCTCCGCCCAGGAGCTGTGCGCCGAGATGCGCTCATCAGCGCAAATATCGGAGCCTTCAATCAGCGCCTTTTCGAGCAGCTTCATTTCCTCTTTAAGGCGAGCGGGAAGAACCGCAAGGCCCATAACCTCAATAAGCCCGATATTTTCTTTTTTTATGTGATGAAGCTCTCGATGGGGGTGGAAAACTCCCAAAGGATGCTCCTCGGTTGTTATGTTATTTCTTAAAACGAGATCGATTTCGAAAGCCTCGCCTCGCCTTCTTGCGATGGGGGTTATTGTGTTATGAGGCTCTCCGTTTGTATCTGAGAAAATAAAAGCGGCTTCATCCGAATATCCTCTCCAATTTTTGAGAATAAGGGAGCTAAGCTCAATCAGCCTTTCGGGGCTTTCGGAATTAAGCCTTATAACTGACATCGGCCATTTAACAATGCCGGCTTTAACATCCTCGAAGCCTGGAATTGAGATTTCAGTTTCGATAGGAGCCTTTTCCATAGCGAAGGTATAGTTTCCGCCTTGAAAATGGTCGTGGCTTAAAATCGAGCCGCCAACTATCGGCAAATCCGCATTCGAACCCACAAAATAATGGGGGAATAGCGCAACAAAATCGAGCAGCTTTTTAAAGGTTGCATCGTTTATCGCCATAGGCGAATGCTCTGAATTGAAAACGATACAATGCTCGTTATAATAAACGTAGGGCGAATATTGCATACACCAATCGCTGTTGTTTATTTTTATCGGGATAACTCTGTGATTGCCCCTTGCAGGGAAATTGATTCTGCCCGCATAGCCTTCACATTCGCGGCAGAGCATACATTTAGGATAGCCCGAAGCCTTTGCATTTTTTGCAGCGGCGATGGCTTTGGGGTCTTTTTCGGGTTTCGATAGATTAACCGTTATATCAAGGGTTCCGTATTCAGTGTCGGCGGTCCATTTAAGGTCTTTTTTGATGCGGTCTCGCCTTATGTAGTTCGTGTTGCAGCTAAAGTCATAGAAGAAATCGGTTGCGGCTTTGGGGTCTTGGTTATAAAGCGATTCAAATTTTCTTATAACTTCAGATGGGCGAGGGGTGAGAAGCGCCATGATTTTGGTATCGAAAAGGTCGGAAGCGGTGATGCCGTCTTCAATAATTCCGTTTTCTCTTGCAAAGCTTATAATATCGGCTAAAATCTCTTCGAGGGGTTTTTCTCCTGAGATTTTCGTTTCGGAAAATTCATCAAGCCCTAATGCTTCGAGCAGGCGATTAATCGAGTAAATCCTATCCGAGCTCTCGATTAGCCCTTTGCTTTCTGCATAGTTTATAAGTCTTAAAATGCTTTCGTTAATCATTTGAACCCCATCCCTATATATATTCTATTATATTATAATGTATAAACGCAAAATTTTCAAGAGCAAAGGTACAATTTATTGACAAATTTTAGCACCCGTGATAAAATTTAATAAAGAATCAACCCGAAAGGAAGAACATAAAATGATCATAAAAAACGGAAAGGTATTATTGGGAGATTTCAGTTTCCAAAATAAGGATATAAGAATAGAAAACGGAATTATCGTGGAGATTGGAGATAATCTTCAAGGCGATGAGATAATCGAAGCAGATGGAAAATACGTCCTCCCGGGTTTTATCGATGAGCATTTCCATGGTGCAGGCGGATTTACAACCTCCAAAGGTAGCTCGGAGGATCTTATCGGTATCGCCAAGGTGGAAGCCAAAAGCGGTATTACCACCATTGTCCCGACCCTTTCTTCTTATCCGGATGATATAATGTTCGCCTTTATCGAGGCAGCAAAAAAGGCGCAAAGCAGCGATTATTTGGGCGCAAGAATTCATGGCGTTCATCTCGAGGGGCCTTACCTTAACCCCGATTTTAAAGGCGCGCATGAGCTCCAAAATCTTAAAAAGCCTACCCCCGAGCATTTTGGAAAATTCATAGATGCAGGGGAGGGAGTTGTTAAAATCGTTACCATTGCCCCCGAAATGGATGAAAATCTTGAAACAACCAAATATGCAGTTTCTCGCGGAGTCAAGGTTGAAATTGGGCATACAGGCGCAACCTATGAAAAGGCTATGGAGGCAATAGAAGCAGGAGCCACTATTTCTACTCACACCTTCAATGCGATGGTTTCCCTCCATCATAGAAACCCCGGAGTTTTGGGCGCTGTTTTAACAGATGACCGCGTTCATGCAGAGGTTATGGGCGATTTTGGCCACGTTGCCCCCGCAATAGTAAAACTCATTTATAAGGCAAAGGGCGATAGCCTCGTTAATTTTGTAAGCGATTCTATGTTAGCCGCAGGCTTCCCCGATGGCGAATATTATGATTCGGGAACTAAAAATATCGTTATAAACGGGCTTTCATATCTTGAAAACGGAACTATTAACGGAAGCGCCTCAACCATTCTCAAAAGCGTTCAAAATGCTTTAACTATCGGCATTCCGCTTGAGTCAGCCGTTAAGATGGCGTCGTATAATCCCGCAGTAACTCTCGGCATCGATAATGAATGCGGAAAGATAGAAGAGGGCTTCAGAGCTGATATAATTATTGCCGATGAAAATATTTCTCCTGAAAAGGTGTTCGTTGGAGGAAGGCTTGTTTAAAGGATTTTCCTCCCTCTTGCAAAATTTGGCAAGCTATGGTATAATGTACTAAATTATAGAAAATTCATCTTTATTATTAATATATATCCGCAAAAAAGCGGAGCTGTAAATGGATGGGAAAAATATGGAAAAGCCTATTAAAGTTTTGCAGCTGAGCCTCAGCGAAAACATCGGTGGAGTTGAGATACTGCTCAGAAATTTATATAACGTAATAAACCGCGAGGATATTCAAATCGATTTTGTTACAACCTATGATTCTCCCGTTTATAAAGAGGAGCTCGAAGCGGGCGGCGCCAAAATATATCGTCTACCCTCTCAAAATCGCTTTATTTCCTATCGCAGAGCTTTAAAGAAGCTTATTCGCGAAAATGGTTACGACGTTATCCACGTTAATAAGAATTCAAGCGCAGACCTCGCGCCCTTTATTATAGGAAGAAAGCTCGGCGTTCCAATAATTATTGCCCACGCGCATAATACCAAGTCTTCAGTCGGCTTCCTTGCCGATATTATCCATCTTTTCAATCGCGGAAAAATGGATAAGTATATGACTAAGGCTTTCGCCTGCTCCGAGGATGCGGCGGAATGGATGTTTAGCAAGGAATTCTGCAAAACGCACGATATCCCTATCTTAAGAAACGGAATAGCCGCGGCGGACCTTGATTATAATGAGGAAAAGCGCGCAGAAATTAGAAAGAGGCTGTCTCTCGGAGATAAGCTCGTTGTTGGTCACGTTGGTAAGTTTTCCAAAAGAAAAAATCATAGATTTTTGATAGAAGCCTTCGCTCAGCTTCATAAAAAGAACCCCGATTCGGTTTTGATGCTCGTAGGCTCCGGACCCTTGATGGCAGATATTCAGGCGAAGGTCAATGCTATGGGTCTTGCCGATTGCGTTATGTTTATGGGCTCGCAGAATAATATTAATGATTTCTATGCCGCGATGGATGCCTTCGTGCTTCCTTCCTTTAATGAGGATATGCCCGTCGTGGCGCTCGAAGCTCAGGCGGCAGGTCTCCCCGTTTTCATTTCGGATACAGTAAACCGCGAGGTTGAAATAACCGATACCGTGAAATGGCTCAGCCTTCAGCAGTCCCCCGAAATTT
>JAZORV010000003.1:0-9262 GCA_045656785.1 Acutalibacteraceae bacterium
AACGTGTATTGTGCATAGCACAATACGAAACACGTAGTGTTTCAACAAACACTATTATAAAGCTCTTCGATAAGCTCTCGTTGGGCTATCCAATCTGAATAAGCGGTGGCGGAGCCTGCCGCAACGGAAAACTTCAGCGAATCCTCAAAATTCTTCGTTTCTTCATATCTTTTTATGAAGCCCGCTATCATCGAGTCGCCCGCCGCAACGGTGTTTTTAGTTTCACCCTTTGGCGGAAGTTGGGAATGAATACCAAAGTCTTCCGAAAGAAGAACCGCGCCCTTTTCTCCGAGCGAAATAAGAACGTTTCGCGCGCCCAAAGCCTGAAGCTTTTTGCCGAAGAGAATAACGTCGGCTTCGGTTTTTATGGAAACCGAGAAAAAGTCTTCCAATTCATCGCGATTCGGCTTTATAAGAAAGGGCTTTGTTTCGAGCGCAAGGCGTAAAGGCTCGCCGACTGCATCAACAACAACGCGAACACCTTCAGGCGCGGCAGATGCTAATTCCTTATAAATTTCAGCGTCTGCGCCTTTTGGAATACTTCCCGAAAGCACGAGCCAATCGCCATTTTTTAATTCTGCAATTTTGCTCTTGATATTTTCAATATCGGATTTTCCGAGCGAAACACCGCTTCCGTTAAATTCGGTTATTTCGGAGTGGGAAATTTTAACGTTTATTCTGGTCGTTCCCTGAGCTTCGGAAAAATCGGTTTTGATTCCCGTTTCTTTTAAGAGTCTTTCGAGCTCGGCTCCCGTGAAGCCTGCCGAAAAGCCGAGGGCGGTGGTATCAACCCCGAGCCTCGATAAAAGAATCGAAACGTTGAGCCCCTTGCCACCGGGAACAATGTATTCATCACTTGTTCTATTGGTTTTGCCGATATTTATATTATCGGTTTTTGCAATATAATCAAGGGAAGGATTTAAAGTAACGGTATAAATCATTTCAAAAAGCCTCCAAAGTTAGTTCAAATAAAAGTATAAATCAAAAGCTTTAATTTCGCAAGACTTTTATTGACAAAAAATAAACAATGTGATAAAATTCTTGTTTGAGGAAGTGAGTTAATTGACAGAAATTTATCTCGTTAGGCATTGTGAATCGGAGGCTAACGTCAGCCATTCCTATGCAGGAAGAAGCGACGTTGATATAAGCGAAAAAGGGGCAAAACAGCTCGAATATTTATCGGAAGCTTTTAGGAATATCAAGCTCGATAAGGTTTATTCAACATCTTTAAAAAGAGCTTTAAAAACAGCGGAGGCTATTAATAAATACCCCCAAGCTCCCATAGAAATTGAAGACGATTTTATAGAAATAGATTTCGGCATTTTCGATGGTAAACCCGTAAGCGTAATGCCCGAAGAATTCAGAAATACCTGGTTTCAGGAATATCACAATTACTATTCTCCAAAGGGAGAGTCGGTTGATGAGGTTTGCGAAAGGGTTATGAGAGGGCTTAAAAAGGTTTCAAAGGAAAATGACGGGAAAACTATTGCTATTGCTTCGCATGGCTGCGCAATCAGGTGCCTTATGAGACAGCTTATGGGTCTGCCTCGTGAAAAAGGCGGCGAGGTTGCTTGGTGTGATAACACAGGTATTAATAAAATTATATTCCAAAACGGCGAGTTTAAAATCGAAGTTGAGAACGAAACGGCTCATTTGCCCGATGATTTTAAAGCGGAGCCGATTTCTTCTTGGGGAAAGGAATAATAATGATTATTTTAGGAGTTGACCTCGGAAAAACGAGAACGGGAATTGCAGTTTCGGATAAAAGCGAAACCTTTGCCTTTCCGAGAGAGGTTATAAAGGAATATTCGAGAGAAAAGCTATATGAAAAAATCGCCTCGGTGGCGCAAGCTGAAAAGGCGGAGCTTATAGTTTTGGGGCTTCCTAAGAATATGGATGGCTCGGAGGGCTTTAAGGCGGAGGAAAGCCGAAAGGCTAAAGAGGCTCTCGAAGGCTTGACAGGGCTTTCCGTTGAGCTTTATGACGAAAGATGCACAACCGTTATCGCCCAAAAAAGCCTCTGGGATAACGGGCTCGATACCAAGAAGGGCAGAAAGATAGTTGATACCGTTGCCGCAACGGTAATTCTCGAGGATTTCCTTAATTTCAGAAAAAACAAAAAATAAAAACAAAAAATGCTTCCGTTTCTATTGACACGGAAGCATTTTTCATATAAAGTTAAGATAAGAATTATAAGTTAAGATAAGAATTATTCTCGGAGGAATCAAAATGAAATATCAAAATGAAACCTTAAAGAAAATAATCTTTCCCTTAGGCGGAATAGGCTCGGGAAGTATCGGGCTTTGTGGCTTTGGCGGATTTCAGGATTTTGAAATTTTCAACCGCCCCGATAAGGGTAGCTTGAACGGATACACCCATTTTGCCGTTAGAGCGAAAAAGCAAAATGGCGAGGTTATCCCCCGAGTGTTGCAAGGAGATACCACCGAAGACCTTATGGGTCAGTATCAGGGCAAAATGTGGGTTGGCTATGGCTATGGCCCCGAACCGGGTAGGCTCGGAGCTTATCGCCATTTTAAAAATTGCGAATTTTTGGGTGAGTTCCCCATTGCCGAATTAAGCTTTTCGGATGAAAGCTTTCCCGCCGACGTTAAAATGAAGGCGTTTAACCCCTTTATTCCGCTCGATAGCGATAATTCGAGCATCCCTGCCGCTTTCTTTGAAATCACCTTCACTAATAAAACTGAAGAAGCTATAGATTTCGATTGCGCCTTTTCCTTCGGAAATCCCTATCCCTCAAGCGTTAATGAAAAGGGCGAAAAGGATGGCGTAAAATATATAAAACTTTCGAGAAACGATGTCGAAAAAGATTCAACCGACTATGGCGATCTTACCATTTCTTGCGAGGCGGAGAATGTCGCGGCGCAGGAATGTTGGTATCGTGGCGGTTGGCGAGACAGTATAGTTTCTTTCTGGAATGAATTTACAAGCGGAAAAGAGCTTATTGACCGACATTATAACGAGGCGGGCAATATGGATATGGCATCCATAATGGGTTCAGTTTCTCTAAAACCTAATGAATCGGGCTCGATGAGATTCATAGTTTCCTGGAACGTCCCCAACAACTATGCCTATTGGGCGCCCTTGAAGGACGAAAACGGAAAGGATATAACCTGGAAAAACTATTATGCGAAGCTTTTTGAGGATTCAACCGCTTCGGCAATTTATGCCCTTAAAAATTGGGATATGCTTTATCAAAAAACTGATAAATTCAGGCGCGAGCTGTTTTCTCAAACCTTGCCTTCCGAGGTCATAGATGCCGCCGCATCGAATCTTTCGGTTTTAAAAACCGCAACGGTTTTAAGGCTCGAAAATGGCGAGTTTTATGGCTGGGAGGGTATGCATGAAAAGATAGGCTCTTGCGAGGGAACCTGCCAGCACGTTTGGAACTATGCCTATGCGCTTTGCTTTTTGTTCCCCGATCTTGAGCGCTCTATAAGAGATTTGGAATTTAAATATGCGATAGCCCCCTCGGGCGAAAGCAATTTCCGCTTGAAATTGCCCCTCGGAAGAACCGACCATGAATACTTCAGAGCCTGCGTTGATGGGCAGATGGGAACTATCATTAAAACGTATAGAGAATGGAAAATATCGGGCGATAATGATTGGATGAAGGGTCATTTTCATAACGTTTGCCGTTTGCTCGATTATGCTATGAGCGAGGAAAACCATGATGCTTGGGATAGAGATGCCGATGGAATTTTGGAGGGCAGACAGCATCATACCCTCGATATGGAGCTTTTTGGCCCCTCTGCTTGGCTTGAGGGCTTCTATCTTGCCGCGCTTTTCTGCGTCGCCGAGATGGCAGAGTTTTTGGGAGAAGACAACATTGCCCAAAAATATCGTGCGCTATATGAAAAAGGAAAAAAATATCTTAATTCCGAGCTTTTCTCGGGCGAGTATTTTATCCAAAAAATCGACCTTTCGGATAAATCAATAACCGAGCGTTTCGGTTGCTCCGACCTTTATTGGAACGATGAAACAAAGGAAATTAAATATCAGATAGCGGGCGGCTGCGATATAGATCAGCTTTGCGCCCAATGGCATGCGAACATCCTTTCTCTCGATAGAATTTTCGATAAGGATAAAACGGATATTGCCCTTTCGAATCTCTATAAAAATAACTTCAAGGAAAACCTTAGAGAGTTTGATAACCCTTGGCGCGTTTTCGCATTGAACGATGAAGCTTCGGCAATTATCTGCACCTATCCCGAGGGAAGCCTAAAGCCACAGATTCCGATTCCATATTGCGAAGAAAGTATGACCGGATTTGAATATCAGCTCGCAACTCTTTTAATGAGCGAAGGCAAGATAGAAGAGGGCTTGAAGATAGTTAAGGCGATAAGGAATCGCTTCAAGGGCGACAATCGAAACCCCTTTAATGAGTTTGAATGTGGAAGCAACTATGCGAGAAGCATGGCATCCTTTGCGGCTGTTCCCTTGCTTTCGGGCTTCTATTTCGATATGCCGAAGAAAGCCATCGGCTTCGAGCCGAAGCTTGAGGGCGATTTTAAGGCTTTATGGAGTCTTGAGGGCGCTTGGGGAAATGTGATAAGAAAATCGGATAGCCTTCAATTTAATTTGCTTGACGGAGAGCTTGGCCTTCGCTTTATCAAAATTAGTGGTCAAGAAACGGTGAAAGCTGTATATATAGATGGGAAAGAAACCGAATTTAAAAGGACGGGCGAATTTATAGAAATTCCCGAAGCGCTCATAAAAAAGAGCGTTGAGCTGAGGCTTTGATTTGCTTGACTGAGGGAGATAATTGTGGTATATTAAGATAAGTATTTATCTTAGGAGAAAAATGGAAAATGAAAGAATATACTTTATCCTCGCCTGAATTAAGGCTTTGCGGAGTCCCTCATTTTTATGAAACGGGAAGGCTCGAAAGGGTCCCCGAAAAGATGAGAGAAAAGCTCCCCCATCTCTCCTTTTATGGAAGAAGAATTGCGGGCGCGAGGGTGCGTTTTAGAACAAACTCAAAAAAATTCAAGGTTAAAATAAAGGCGGAGAGCATCGAGGTTGATATCGGGCTTTCTATCTATCAATGCCAGAGCGCCTTCGTTTATGCAGGCGAAAACAAAACCTCTCGCTATTTGGGGCACGTTTATCCAAAGGCCTATGGCGAAAATGAATTTGAAGCCGAATTTAATAAGGGCGAGGGCATGGAAGATATCCTTATATGGCTGCCGAGAAACCCCGTTATTGAGGGCGTTTCGGTTTTCATTGAGGACGATGCCGAAATTATGCTTCCAACCCCTTATACATATGAAAAGCCCATCGTTTATTATGGCTCGTCCATAACCGAATGTGGCTGTGATATGGTTCAGCTCGGATATAATTCTCTCATTTCCCGTTGGTTGGACGTAGATTTTTATAACCTCGGCTTTTCGGGCTCCTGCCGAGGCGATATCCCGATTGCCGACCTTATACATTCTATTCCCGATAAGAGCATTTTCGTTTTCGATTATGACCATAACGCTCCAAATCCCAAGTTTTTAGAGGAGACCCACGAGAAGTTTTTCCTCTATTTCAGAAGCTTGGAGCCCGAGCTCCCCGTTGTTATGATGACCCGCCCCGATTTTCATGCGGATATTGAGGATGCTGAAAAAAGGCGCGCGATTATAAGAAAAACCTATGAAAATGCAATAGCGAGAGGGGATAAAAACGTTTATTTCATTGATGGCGAAAGCTTTTTCGATGATGAAACAAGGCCTATTTCGGGTCTCGATAATATCCATCCCAACGCTTTAGGGTTTTATAATATGGCAAAAGCAGTTATGCCAATCATCAAGCAGATTTTAGAAAAGGAAGAAGGATGAAAATGCAGAATATCAGCTGGAAAACATGCTTTAAAATCGGAATAAGCGTATTTATTCTGTTTCTTTGCATCAGTTATTTTTCGGGGCTTATGAAAATCCTCGGCGCGGTTCTTTCTGCGGCGTTGCCTATTATAATCGGCTTCGCAATGGCTTATATCGTTAATATTTTAATGAGCTTTTATGAAAGAAAGTATTTTCCGAAATCGGAGAATAAAATCCTTCTGAAAAGCCGAAGACCCGTTTGTATGATTTTGGCTTACTTAACGGTTTTGGCAATAATTGCGGTTATTGTATGGCTTATTATTCCTCAGCTGGTTGATTGCGTTGAGCTTATTATCGAAGAAGCGCCTGAGGTTATAAACGATTTCGTTCCAAAGCTTTTAAAGCTTGAGTTTCTCCCCGAAAGCGTTAAATCCTTCTTGAAGGATTTCGATTGGCAAAAGGGCATCAGCAATCTTACAAATACTTTAACCTCCGGCTTAGGCGGAGTTATGGGAACCGTTATCAGCACTATTTCTTCCGTTTTCTCGGGAGTTATTTCGGCTTTCCTTTCCATCGTTTTCTCGGTTTATTTTCTCTCGGGCAAGGATAAGCTTATCGCCTCAGCTCAAAGAGTTGGCAAGCATTATCTTAATGAAACGGTTTATGGCAAGCTGAAATACACCTTGAATATTCTCAATAAAAGCTTCAGAGGTTATATTGCGGGGCAGTGCATCGAGGCGCTTATTTTAGGAGTTCTTTGCACAATCGGAATGTTCATTTTCGGCTTCCCTTATGCTACGATGATCGGAGCTCTTATCGCCTTTACGGCTCTTATTCCCATCGCGGGCGCCTATATAGGCGGAGCTATCGGAGCGTTTATGATTTTAACCGAGTCTCCGATCAAGGCTTTGTTTTTCATCGTATTCCTCGTGATATTGCAGCAGCTTGAGGGCAACCTCATTTATCCGAGAGTTGTCGGAACCTCGTTGGGTCTTCCCGGTATCTGGGTTTTGGCGGCGGTTACCATCGGCGGCGGAATGTTCGGCGTTGTCGGAATGCTTATCGGCGTTCCCATAACCTCTGCTTTCTATCGAATTGTGAAAAACAATATGAAAAAAGAGCGCAAGCAAAAAATCGGTGATAGAATGATAAAAATGGGGAAAATAAATAAGGGTTGACATTTTTTCCCTTCGGCAGTATAATATTTTCAGAGTTTAGGAGATGCAAAAACTAAGGGGAAGTTCTCGGTTTTTGCATCTTTATGTTTTTTGGAGGAAAGCTATGAAAGCCATCGAAATTCTGAATTCAATGGAAAGAAGCCCTGTTATTGCGGCGGTTGCCGATAATAAATGGGATGCGGCAATAAAGGGCCCGAGCGAGGTTATCTTCTATTTTAAAGCAAATATTTTATCCGTTAAAGAAAGGATAAATGAAGCGCATAAGAAGGGAAAGGCGATTTTCGTTCATATCGACCTTGCCGAGGGTATCGCTAAGGACCGCTTCGGAATTGAATTTTTAAAGAACGCAGGTGTTGATGGAATCATCTCAACCCGCGGTCAGCTGATACGCGCCGCCAAGGATTTGGGGCTCGTAACCATTCAGCGCTTCTTCGCCCTTGATAGCCAGGGTGTTGAAAATATTTCCGAGCAGCTTTTTTCGGCTTCTCCCGATTTTATGGAGATAATGCCCGGAGTTATAGGAAAAATAATTTCCCGATTCTCGGGCGGCGCAGTCCCGGTTATTGCGGGCGGTCTGGTTGAGAGCAAATCGGAGGTAACCGAAGCCTTGAGCCTCGGCGCGATAGGAGTTTCAACGGGCAAAATTGAGCTTTGGAGCATATAAAAAGGAGAAAAAATGGATATTCCTCAGAATTATTTAGATATATTATTAAGGCTTTTGTTGGCGCTTGTTATTGGCGGAGTTATCGGCATCGAAAGGCAAACTACCAACCATAACGCAGGCCTTCGAACCCATATTCTTGTGTGTTTAGGCTCGGCAGTAGTTATGATAATGAGCGAGCAGATGGTGGCAGATTTCGGCGGCGAAATTTCGAGAATCGGCGCGCAGGTCGTATCAGGAATCGGCTTCTTGGGCGCGGGCTGCATAATCGTGAACGGCAATAAAATCAAGGGGCTCACAACCGCCGCAGGGCTTTGGGCAACCGCCTGTGTTGGGCTCAGCATCGGGCTTGGATATTATTTTTTGAGCCTCTCGGTTGCCGCCTTTATGATAATCGCAATGTGGATTTTGCATCCGCTTGGAAATCGCCTTCAAAAGCGCTCCTTAACTAAGAATTTTGAAGTAGAGCTTGAGCTTCGCGATAAGGCGCATTTAAGGGATATAACCGATATTTCCGATGCCTTAGAGCAGAGAATAACCTGTGTTGAGGTTCTGGACGAGCGCCGATATATCATCTGCCTTCGCGGACAAAGAGCGGTTATCGATTCGATGATATCGGAGCTTATTGAGAAAAAGGAAATCAAAAATGCAGAAATCAGGTGCAAGCAGGATGAAAATTAAAAAAATCGCAGAAAAAACCGAGCTTTTTTTATTCGATATGGATGGAACCATCTATTTGGGAGATGAGCTTTTCAGCTTTACCCCCGAGCTTTTGAAAAGAATAAAAGAGGTAGGGAAAAGGTATCTTTATTTAACAAATAATTCCTCTAAGGGCAAGCTTGATTACGTTAAAAAGCTCGAGAGTTTGGGAATTGAGGCTTCTGCCGATGAGTTTTTAACCTCAACCGAAGCCACCTGCCATTATATAAAAAAGAATCTTAAAAATATCTGCTTTTTCGTTTGTGGAACCGAATCTTTGAAAACTGCTCTCAGGGATGAGGGCATAAAAATCACAGAATCGGAAAATGAGGCAAGCGGAGTTTTGATGGGCTTTGATACCGAGCTTACCTTCAAAAAGCTCGAAATTGTCAGCCGATTGTTAACCCTCAATCCCGATATGCCATATATTGCAACTAATCCCGATTTCGTCTGCCCAACCGAATGGGGCAGCGTTCCCGATTGCGGAAGCGTTAGCGAGATGATTAAAAATGCAACGGGCAGAATGCCGAAATTTATCGGCAAGCCGGAGCCCCTGATGGTTGAGCTTGCGGCAGAGAAGCTTGGAGTGAAAATCGAAAACACCGCTGTTATCGGGGATAGAATCTATACCGATATTAAATCAGCTCTTAATGCGGGGGCGGCAGGAGTGCTTGTTATGTCGGGCGAGACGACCGAGGAAATTCTCAAAAATTCTCCCGATACCCCAACCGTTGTTATCCCCGATGCCGGAGAATTTTTGAAATATCTTTAAAAGAATAAAAGGCAAACGCTTAGGCGTTGTACCCGTAAGGATACAACGCCAGTTTTATTCGCCAAAGGCGAGTTATATTGCTCGCAGTTATATTCGGCTAAAAGCCGAGTGTTATTCGCTTTGCGAGTTT
>JAZORV010000004.1:0-2415 GCA_045656785.1 Acutalibacteraceae bacterium
CCGCCTTATCCTCATCTGTTTTAACGATTTCTTGCACTTCAGAAATGGTATCAACCATCTCATCAGCAATAACATCATAAATCTTTTCACCAAACAGATATCCTGTTTGACCGATTATGTGTTCTTCACTGATTACAACCTCACCGTTTTCATCGACCGTAACTCCGGGCTCCAAGAAAGCTTCAATTTTCCCCTTCCCTTTGGGTTCTGTCACTGGCACAAAGTTAGAGATAATATCAATAACCTCTGTAGGAGCGCGAAATACATTTGAAATGTTTTGGAAAAGAAAATCGCTCATAAAGCCACGGCGAACAACTTCTTGAGAACGAATTTTTCTCGGAATAGAAAGCACCTTTTCTGCATCCAGTTCAAGCATTTCGCCATTTTCATCCTCGCCGATAACGGGGAAAAAGTTAAGAAGTTCTTTAATGTTCTTTTTTCTTGTCTCTGTATCGCCTTTGCCGTTAGTTGTATCGGGTGAAAGATCATTAGCAAACTCTTCAAATATAACCAACGTTCGAGCCGGATCGAAATCAAACACATAAGCATTTTCTTTTCTATAAAATTCGCTTCCGGTTGAAAAAAGGCATGGATTCTGCGCTCTAAAAGCAGCCTGCATATACAAAGAAGGACTCTTTATATTGCTTAACATTAAAACTGCAGTCCATTCAGGAATAGTAACGCCGGTGGTTAGCTGCCCTACAGAAAGAGTAATGGTTTTATCGTATTTCTTTATTGCATCAACAACCGCAATATAAGAATTTTGAATAACAATATCATCATCCTGCTTACCGTTACCAAATGCAGGAATAACCTTATAATCTTTAAATATAGGGTGTTCAGAAAGCTTCTTGACAAGAGCTGTTGCACTATCTATTCTATTCAATAACCAGAAAGTATGCTTTAACTCGGAGCGCAGCTCGGGCGTTGAAAATGGGTATTTGTTTTGAGTGGTAAGGCTATCCAAAAAATTATCCACTGCACTGTCGTGAATGAAACGACCGTTTTCTGTTTTGAAGAACTCATTAAGATCAAAAGCGAACTCTTCTGTTTCTCCATTAATTTCAATTCCTTGTTCAACTTCATCACGAATCATTTCAGACATTTGATAGGTAAACAAATTCAATTTTGGGAGGGTTTCATAAGGATTCTTTTCGGGGCCATTCCAATCTCGCTTTGCGGATTGTTCATCTGCATAAGTCCAGTTGAAAATAGCGCTATCACTAAACTTATCATTTGCCAAAGCTTTAAAAGGAGTGCCGGACAAATGGAGAGTAAAATTACGCTTGATATGGTTAAACGCAGCATCAGTTTTATAAGTATCTACACCCTCGTGGGCTTCATCTATAACAAGAACATCCCAAACAAGGTCTTTTATCTCACTTAATTTGTTATACTGCCCACCAAAATAAATAGAACCTTTAAGGTCTTGAAGGCTAACAAATTCGATAAATTTGTCTTCTCTATCTTTACCACCATTAAGAATGAAACATTCAACATATTTTTCTCGCGTAATAACCAATGGTTTTCCTTGAAGTGAAGAAGAATTACTCACAAATTTATATCCTGATTCCGTTCCGAGGAACCTTTCGTAATCGGAATACCACGAATTTGCAATAGCTGGACGGTTAGTAACTATCAGAACCCTTTTAGCGTCAATTTGTTTAATAAAATCATATACGGAGAGAGTTTTGCCAAAGCGAGGCTTGGCATTCCAAAGAAATTCTCCGTTGATGGGATGTTCTTCTTTATAAATCATCGTTTGAAGAACTGCTTCTTCCTGTTCTTGACGAAGCTTATAAGACATTACAGGCTGAACGCCGTTGAGGATCCCGCGATTAGACTTAAAGTCGAAAAACATACTCCGAGAATCGGACCCGCTTATACAGAACCATTCCGTAGATTTTTGCCTCTCAACCCCCACTTTCCGCAAATAGGCATGAAAATCCGAATCGCTGAATGTATCACCACTACCGTCCTCATATACAGCGTTACCGCGCCATTCTTCGTGATACTCAACATCAACCGTATGTGTCTGACCATTAAGGCGCGCATCAACTGTTTGCTCGGTATATCCAATCTTAGTCCAACCATTATGTCTCGCAATTTCAGGAGTGGTATATGCATAAATCATAGGAACTACCCTTTTAGTAGTCTTAATCATATTTTTTATCATTACTCCATCTCCTTAACATGTGTTTCAATGAAATAAATTTCTTCCTGAGAAAACCCATACTTCCGATAAAGCTGCTGATCGATTTCACTTATTGACGTAGACCATTTTATATCGGAATCTTCGGTAAAATCTTGCAAAGGTATATATGCAAATACTGGAGCTGGATTGTCTCTTGTTGTTTTAAGCACGCCTAAGAGTGTTCTGAAAAATTTTGTTTTAATATATTTGTTGCAATTTTC
>JAZORV010000005.1:0-7898 GCA_045656785.1 Acutalibacteraceae bacterium
CTCCCCCTCATATAGCTTTATGAGGGCAGCTTCGAAATCCTCGGCATTTTCGAAGAATTTATAACCATAGGTTTTATCGAGATTAAATGAATGACCCTCCACCTTCTGCGAATAACCGCCGAACTCAGATAAAACTATCGGTTTTTCGGATTTCTTTAATTTAACGGGCTTAAAATAGATATGCTCGCTCTCGACATCGGTTAAGGTCTCCTTAAACCATCCCGAGGTTGAATCGAAAATCCTTGTTTTGTCCAAAGGTTTGAGCCTTTTATAGGCTTCATCGCCCGAGAACTGACCCCAGCCTTCGTTAAAAATAGTATAATAAACGACGCTCGGATGATTATAAAGAAGCTCGATAACGCGCTCGCTTGTTTTATAGAAAATTTCCCTTCTCGCCTTAGTTGCCTTATGGCGAACGCCTTTCTTAAGCCCAATAGTCGGCAAGGCGGTATCAATAAAAAAGCTATATTTTCCGCTATTTATCATATCCTGGAAAACTATCATTCCGAGCTTATCGCAATAATAATAGAAAAGCTCAGGCTCTAATTTGATATGCTTTCTTAAGGTATTAAATCCACATTCCTTCATTCTCAGAACGTCGTTTTTATAGCCTTCAAGGCTTGCGGGCAGGTAGATGCCATCCGAAAAATAGCCCTGATCCAAAAGCCCATGAAAGAAATAGGGCTTGCCATTGAGAGTCAGTCTGCCATTTTCTATCCCAATGGTTCTCAAAGCGAAATAGGATTCGATTCTATCCTCTCCCGAAATAAGCTCAAATTCATAAAGCTTAGGGGTTTCGGGAGTCCAAAGCTCGGGCTTTTCTATTTCTAGGCGCAAGCTGTTTCCCGAAAATTCATAAATCTTTTCCTCTTCGCCCTTTAAGATAAGCTTTTTCTGCTCCGAGCCGCCTGAAACCTCTATATCAACGCCCTTTAAATCGGGGGTTATTTTAATGCCTTCTATTGCATTTTCGGGCAGACTTTCGAGCCATACCGTGCCCCAGATTCCGCTGACGGGGGTATACCACATTCCGCCTCTGTTTCTCTTTTGCTTGCCATAAGGATAATCCACGGAAAGCTCATCGAAGACCTGAAGCTTAATCTCGTTTTCGCCCGATTTTAAATGCTCGGTTATATCAAAGGAAATAGGCAGATACGGCTCATCCTTCAGCCCAAGACCGATGCCGTTGATAAAGGCTCCGCAGACCTGGTCAACCGCACCGAAATGCAGAATAACTTTATCCTTTCGGAAATCCTCCGGCAGGGTGAATTTTCTGGTATAATTTAAAATTTCGCCATTTTTAGTTTCTCTTTCAACCCCCGAAAGCCTTGATTCGGGAGGAAAGGGCACCATAATTCTGCCGCTGAAAAGCTCATTATCCTTTTTATCGGTTATTTTAAGCTCCCATTCGCCGTTGAGATTAAGATACGATGCTCTTTTAAAGCTCGGGCGGGGATATTCAGAATGAGGGATATCGCCCATATTTTCTTCAAATGGAGTTTTTAATGCTACGAGTCTTGGCTTTTTTCCACCGATAAAAAGAAAGAATATGAAAACAGGAAGCGCGCAGAGAAGCGCCGCCAAGAATATATTTTCATTCGGAACACACGACTCTGTTCCATCGGAATTTATAATAATTTTTGCATTCTGCAAAACGGTTTTGCCGATAAACGGGCCGATAAGCCCCGGAATCAACACCTGTGAAAAAATGCGGACTCCCTGAAGCATTCCTGCTTTGCCAGAGGGGGTGTTGTCCCTTATTCTTGCGCCAAACACCGCCATTCCCGCAAGATAACCGCTCATCATCAAAAGCGAGCCTAAAAATACGGGGAGCGTGGCTTTAAAAAGATATAGCACGATAAAGCCTAAAATCAAGAACAAGAGGGCAAAAAGCCCCGAAAACTTGAAGCCTTTTTTATCATAAACTCTGCCCCAAAGCGCAGTTACAACAGATGCTATCACGATAGCAGGCGCCATTATGAGAACATAATCCTTCATTCCGAGCGCAACCTCATAATAGATTATGAGATAGGGCATAAAAATCTGAATTGCGATATTAAAAAGGATAAACAAAAGAAGGCTTATATAAAGCTTCTTGTTCGCTCTTATTGTTTTTGGGCGAAAGCCATAAATTATCGTTTTGAAATAGCTATCCTCAGATGGCTCTATCTGCGGCTCTTTTATGAGGAAGATTCCCAATATTCCGATTATAACAACAAGCGCGCCGATGATGGCGAAAATAAGAGTCCAGCTTGATATCTTCTCGAGGTCGAAGAACATAAATCCTCCGAAAACAACGAGAATTGCAACTAATGGCATCATCGAATTTACGCCCTCTGCAGAACCGCGGTTGCTACTATCGGTAGAATCGGTTAGCCATGCATTAAATGCCGCATCATTGGCTGTTGAGCCGAAAAAGGTCATAATGCAATCCAATGCAATCGTGAGGTTTATTCCGAGCGCAATTCCATTACCCGTTGGGCTGATTTTTTGAAGCCATTCGGGGCGAAGCAAACAGAAGCAAAATATTGATATACCCCAAAGAATATAGCCAAGCGAAATGAAAAGCTTTCTTTTGCCGATTTTATCGGATAATGCGCCTATAAAAACGGTAGTTAAGGTTGCGGAAACCGCAGAAGCGGCAACCATTGCTGCGATATCGGCAGCGGATGCCGAAAATATTTTGAAGATAAAAACGTTGAAATACATATTCTCAACAACCCATGCCACCTGCCCCATAAGACTGAAGATGGTGAGGGCTGTCCAGAATTTCATTCCTAATTTATTTTTCATGATTTTTTCACCCATTAATCCTTTTTGAGCTTGAAGGAATGGAGCTCGCCTTTATGCATTTCCTCTATAATTTCCATATCCGGGAAATCGAAAATAAGCTCGATTTCTTCGGGAACTGAGGCATTATAGATATAAACGCCATCGTTTTCTTCCCATTCGATTTCTATTCTGCCAAAATCGCATTCGTAATGCCCTTTAGCCGAGGTTATCTTGCCGCTGAAATCAAAATAAGGCTTTAATGTTAGCTTTTTGAAGCCGGCTTTTTCGATATCAGGGCGGATTCCTAAGCAATATTCATACATCCACTCTGTGCAGGAGCCTAAGGAATAATGATTAAAGGAATTCATCATATCATCGCAGATTCCTCTTTCCTTAGTATAGCTATCCCAACGCTCCCAGATGGTTGTTGCGCCATTAACAACCGAATAGCCCCAACTCGGATAATCGCGCTGAGTGAGTATCATATAGGCATAATCGCGAAGCCCCAATTCGCAAAGAACGGGAAGCAGATGCTTAACGGAAAGGAAGCCTGTTGTTAAATGTCCGTTATCTCTATCAAGCGTTCTTTTTATATGCTTTTTTGCCGATTTTTCATCGATTATTCCGAAAACATAGGAAAGGATATAAGCGCACTGGGTATCGTTAGCTATAACACCGTCTGCCTTTATATATTTCTTTCTGATAGCTTTCTTCAAGCCTTCATAGATTTTGCGGTATTTCTCCTCTTCAAAGTTGCCCAAAATTTTGCACATTTCGGCAGTCAAATGTGCACCATGAGCAAAATAAAGGTTTGTAACGAGCCCCAAATCGGTAGGTTCACCAACACTAAGCCAATCACCATACTGATAATCTCCGCTACGAAGACCGCCTACAGCATCGGTTTCATAATAATCGATAAGGCGCTTGGCGGCGGTTAAATTCTGCTCTAAAATTTTCTTATCACCATACATTTTATAGTGATTCATTGGGATTGTCATAATGGCTTCGCTCCAGCCCGCAGGGGATTCCCAACCCGTATAGCCATAGGTTCCTACAGGGGGAACGGGAGCCACAGCGGGAACTCCGCCATTACCGAACTGAGCGTCTCTTATATCAGCGAGGTGCTTTTCATAAAAGATTCTGCAATCCATATTATACATCGCGCTTTGGGAGAATATCTGCGAATCCCCCGTCCAGCCTAAGCGCTCATCCCTTTGAGGGCAATCGGTCGGGACATCGAGAAAATTATCCCTTTGGCCCCAAAGCGCATTGAGATAAATGCGATTAACTATCTCATCCGAGCAAGAAAATTCGCCCACGGCTTTAAGATCGGTATACATACATTCACCAAGAACGTTGCTGATTTCAGCCTCGCCCTCGATTTTTATATCCATATATCTGAAGCCATGGAAGGTGAACAAGGGGCGGAAATGCTCGGTTCCCTCGCCCGAGAGAACATAAGTATCTATGCATTCCGCTTTCCTCAAATTCTCGCGATAAAGCTTATCATTTTCGAGCATTTCTCCAAAACGGAAGGTTATCTTAGTTCCTCTTTTTCCCTTAATATCGCAGGAAACCACGCCCGACATATTCTGGCGAAAATCATATAAAAGAAGCCCATCATCTTTTGAAATCAGCTCGCCCTCAAGAACGTGCTTTACAACGATTCTCGGATTTATAACCCTTTGCAAATAAACATTACGAGAGAATCTCCAGACAGGCTCTTCGGCGTTATCCCAAGCGGAATCATCATAATCAGGCGAAGAAAAATCCCCTAAAGAGAGGCGGTGGTCGATATATTCGCCCATATAAATATCGCTTCTGAGAATTTCGCCCGAGGTGGCTTTCCAATCGGTATCGCTGATTATTTCCTCAGTTTCTCCTTTTTCATATTCAATTTTTATTGTTGCAGTAAATTCAACCCTATCTATATAGCCGCATCTTTTAAAAGCATAGTTTGAGCCCAAGTGCCCCACAGCCCAGCCATCAGACAGAATGATTCCAACCGCGTTCTTTTCCCTGATTTTATCGGTTATATCATAAGTTACCATCGGGAGCCTTTTTCTATAATCGACCCAACCGGGAGAAAGATAATCATTTGATACCTCTTCTCCATTGATATATGCTTTATAAACGCCAAGCGCAGATATATAGAGCTCAGCTTTTTTTACACCTTTTTTAGCCTCGAAGGCCTTTCTGAAATAAGGCGCGGGGTTGCCGTATTTATCATCGGCTGATTTATATTCCCCTGTTTCATAGGTCAACCATTTGCTATATAGAAGCATTTTCACCACTCCGAAATTTTACTTATAACTATATTTTAAAGGCTTGCAATAAATATTGCAAGCCTTTAAATGAAAATTTCAAATTTTTCGTTAGAAAAGTCCTGAAATTACACCGTTTTCATCAACGTCGATGCGCTCTGCAGCAGGAACCTTGGGAAGACCGGGCATAGTTAAGATATCGCCTGTTAAAACAACGATAAATCCTGCACCTGCGCTAATTTTAACGTTTTTGATAGTAACTGTGAAATCCTCGGGTGCGCCAAGCTTTGTTGGGTCATCAGAGAAGCTATACTGAGTTTTTGCGATGCAAACGGGACATTTTGCAAAACCAAGCTCTGTTAACTGAGCTATCTGCTTCTTGGCATTGGGAGTTATAACAATTCCCTTTCCTCCGTATACCTTCTTTACAACCGCTTCGATTTTCTCTTCGATAGAAGTATCGAGCTCATAAGAGAAGGTGAAATCGCCTTTTTCTTCCTCAGTTAAGCGGACAACCTCGCGAGCAAGATCCTCGCCACCCTTACCGCCTTCAGCCCAAACGTTTGAAAGAACTGTATTAACGCCCAATTCCTTGCATTTTGCGATAATAAAATCTATTTCATTATCGGTATCGGTTGGGAAGCGGTTAACAGCAACAACGCAAGGAAGCTTGTAAACGTTCTTAATATTTGAAACGTGGCGAAGGAGATTGGGGATTCCCTTTTCGAGCGCAGGAATATCCTCTGAATTAAGCTCTGTTTTAGCTCTTCCACCATGCATTTTTAATGCTCTGACAGTTGCAACAACTACAACCGCATCAGGAGTAAGCCCTGCCATACGGCACTTAATATCAAGGAATTTTTCAGCTCCGAGGTCTGCACCAAAGCCTGCTTCAGTGATGGTATAATCGCCCATCTTTAATGCGAGCTTAGTTGCTGTAACGGAGTTGCAACCATGAGCGATATTAGCGAAGGGACCGCCGTGAACAAAAGCGGGAGTTCCCTCCAAGGTTTGAACGAGGTTCGGCTTCAAGGCATCTTTAAGAAGAGCCGCCATAGCGCCTGCCGCCTTTAATTCGCCACAGGTTACGGGCTTGTCATCATAAGTATAACCGACGATGATTCTCGAAAGTCTTTCCTTAAGGTCGGTTATAGAGCTCGAAAGGCAGAGAACCGCCATAATCTCGGAGGCAACGGTTATATCGAAGCCGTCCTCACGAGGAACTCCGTTTGCCTTGCCGCCCATACCGTCTACAACAAATCTCAACTGGCGGTCGTTCATATCAACGCAACGCTTCCAGGTAATCTTTCTAACGTCAATACCGAGCGCATTTCCCTGCTGAATATGGTTATCAAGCATAGCTGCAAGAAGGTTATTTGCAGCGCCGATTGCATGGAAGTCACCTGTGAAATGAAGGTTAATATCCTCCATGGGAACAACCTGAGCATAGCCACCACCTGCGGCACCACCCTTAACACCGAAAACGGGGCCTAAGGAAGGCTCTCTTAATGCAACCGTTACATCCTTGCCGATTCTGCGAAGACCATCGGCAAGACCGATTGTGGTTGTGGTTTTACCCTCACCCGCAGGGGTGGGGGTAATAGCCGTTACCAAAATAAGCTTTCCGTTTTCGCGATCAGCTTCCTCTAAAAGCTTTAAATCTATCTTTGCTTTATATCTACCATATTGCTCGATATATTTTTCATCAACGTGCGCTGTTTTTGCGATTTCGCTGATGTGCTTCATTTCGCATTCCTGCGCTATTTCAATATCTGATTTATAAGCCATTTTTGATTCCTCGCTTATTTAAAATATTCTTTTGCCGCGGCAAACATCTTTATATCATATTCGCCCGGAACGTTTTTATAAAGACCTGCGCCAATTCTTTCGGAATGGCCCATCTTACCGATAACTCTGCCATCGGGAGAGGTTATACCTTCGATAGCATAAGCAGAACCATTGGGGTTAAACTGAACGTCCATAGAAGCATTGCCACAAAGGTCAACATATTGCGTTGCAATTTGTCCGTTTTCGGCGAGCTTTTTGATAAGAGCTTCATCTGCTAAGAATCTTCCCTCGCCATGAGAAATCGGAACGCTGTAAACCTCGCCAACATTTGCGAACTGAAGCCAAGGAGATTTATTAGAAGCAACCCTTGTTCCAACAATCTTTGACTGATGGCGAGCAATGGTATTAAAGGTTAAGGTCGGGCAGTTTTCATCAGTATCGATAATCTTGCCGAAGGGAACAAGACCCAATTTTATGAGCGCTTGGAAACCATTACAAATACCGCACATGAGGCCATCGCGGCTATCGAGAAGCTCATGAACGCCCTCTTTTATAGCAGCATTTCTGAAGAAAGCAGTTATAAACTTTCCGCTTCCATCAGGCTCATCACCGCCCGAGAAGCCGCCCGGGATAAAGATAATCTGAGATTCCTTTATCTTTTCGGAGAAGCCTTCAACGCTTCTCTTTATTCCATCGGCAGAGAGGTTATTTATAACGAAGATTTCGGGCTCGAGACCAGCATCAGCCACTGCCTTTGCAGAATCAAATTCACAGTTAGTTCCCGGGAATGCGGGGATAAGAACCTTCGGCTTTGCAACCTTTATGGCGGGAGCAACGCGACTTTCGGCCTTATATTCAAAATTGCAAACGGGAGCATCCTCCGTTTTTATATTGCAGGAATAAACGCTCTCGAGCTTATCCTCATAGCTTCCGAGAAGCTCACAAAGGCAGAGCTTTTCTTCGCCCTTGGAAATTTCCTTATTTTCGGTTACCTCACCAATCAATTTTGCGCCTTCGATTTCCTCTGTTGCCTCTAATACGAAGGAAGCATAGTTATAGCCAAAGATTTCATCA
>JAZORV010000006.1:0-7830 GCA_045656785.1 Acutalibacteraceae bacterium
ATTAACTGATATAAACGATACAAATCTCTGGGCAGCTCATCCTTAATAGCCAAAGGCTCTCTGTTTAAATCTGTAGGACGGATGGCTTCATGAGCATCCTGAGCGCCCTGCTTAGATTTAAAATATCTCGGCTTTTCGGGAAGATACTTTTCTCCATATTTTCCGAGAATATACTCATTCGCAGCAGCTCTTGCCTCTTCTGAAATTCTTAAAGAATCGGTTCTCATATAAGTTATAAGACCGGTTGTTCCGAGCCCGGGGATATCAACGCCTTCATAAAGCTGCTGAGCAACTCTCATAGTTCTTTGACCTGTAAAGCCTAATTTTCTTGCGGCTTCCTGCTGAAGAGTCGAGGTTATAAAAGGAGGCGCCGGCTGGCGGTTACGAGTTCCTTTTTTAACAGACGACACAACATATTCCGCGCCTTCGAGGTCTGCCATTATTTTTTGGGCTTCATCGCTTGTTGTAATTGCTATTTTATTGCCATCTTTATCAAGAGAAAGCTTAGCGGAAAAGACCTTTCTCTGATGAGTGAATTTCGCATCAACAGACCAAAATTCCTGTGGAAGGAAGGCTTCAATTTCCTTTTCTCTGTCAACAACGAGCTTTAATGCAACAGACTGAACTCTGCCTGCTGAAAGTCCGCTTTTAACCTTCTTCCAAAGGAAAGGACTGAGCTTATAGCCAACGATTCTGTCGAGAACGCGGCGAGCCTGCTGAGCATCAACCAAATCCATATTTATCTTATGCGGCGCTTTCATTCCTTTTGAAACTCCGCTTTTGGTTATCTCATTAAAGGCAACTCTGTTTTCATTATCAGTATCAAGACCTAAAAGATATGCCAAATGCCAAGCGATTGCTTCGCCTTCTCTATCAGGGTCGGTTGCGAGATAAACAAAATCGGAAGCTTCTGCTGCCGCCTTGAGCTTTGATAAGATTTCCTTCTTATCGCTCATAACCATATAGTTAGGCTTAAATCCGCTTTCGATATCAATGCCCATTTTAGATTTAGGAAGATCTCTGATATGGCCGAAAGATGCCATAACTTCAAAATCATTTCCTAAATATTTTTGAATGGTCTTTGCTTTTGAGGGAGACTCAACTATAACTAGTTTTGACATAACATTTCTCCTTTATTTCAATCTATATCTTGAACCGGGCAATGCCGATATTATTCCCTTAATTTCGAGCTTAGTCAGCGCTTTTAAAACTATTGGAGTTTTAAGCCCAGACCTTTCTACTATTATATCGAAGGGTATTTCTCCTTCTCCTATTGCATTATAAACCTTTAAAGCTTCTTCGGAAAGGGACTCCATAATTTTTTCATCCTGTCGTTCCCTTTTTTCAACAAGCTTTTCGGCTTTTTTATCCTGCTTTTGCTTAAATTCTTCCTTCTTTTGCTTTTTCTCCGGGTCTTTTTTTTCGAAGGTTTTGCGGTATATTTCAGAAAGACCATCCGAACTGATTCTTTGAACGCCGTTTATATCAATATTATTATATTTATATTGGTAATCATTCAAAATATCTTGGGGAGAAAGAATGGGTCTTGCGCCATCGGATATAAGGCGGTTTGTTCCCTCATATTGAGGGTTATCGGGCGTTCCCGGCATCGCATACACATCCCTGCCCTGCTCAAGAGCCGCAGCGGCAGAAAGAAGGGTTCCGCTTTTTGCAGGAGCTTCGATGACGACCAGCGCATCGCTAAGCCCTGATATAAGCCTATTTCTTATAAGAAAGCTAAATTTTCCGCGCGGCATATAATCGGGCATAAACTCGCTAATGAGAACACCGCCAAACTTAACGATATCCTCTCTTAGCTTTTTATTCGATTTTAAATATGCGCTGGAAACTCCGCCACCTGTTACGTTAATTGTTTTTCCCGAAACTGCGAGAGCGCCTAAATGAGCAAAGGTATCTCCGCCGACAGCCCCGCCCGACACAATAACCGCATTTCCAAGACTGAGCCTTGCCGCAAGGGAAAAGGCCGCTTTCTTGCCATATTCAGATATTTTCCGAGTTCCGACAACTGCGATATTAACACTATTATTAAGGCAATGAAGGTTTCCTATAGCATATAGAACGGCGGGAGGAGTTTCGGTCTTTTCAAGATTTAAAGGGTAATGCTCCGAAAGAT
Organism: Acutalibacteraceae bacterium; assembly: GCA_045656785.1. Classification (GTDB taxonomy): domain Bacteria; phylum Bacillota; class Clostridia; order Oscillospirales; family Acutalibacteraceae; genus UMGS1532. Next base: position 2,135 of record JAZORV010000006.1, read on the forward strand.
AAGGAATAATCTCGATGCCTTCCTTTTGGCATTTGAGAATTATCTCTTTTGCTTTCGTTTCAGACATACTGTTTCTTCTTCTCAGCTGAGCATTTGTAACTCCGAAGAGCGCAAGGTCAGTTTCCGGTGCTTCTAAAATCGCCTCGGGAGATCCAAATTCTTCGATAAGCGGAGCGAGGGCGTAGGTCTCCCCATAGCCCAACATATTTTGAAGCCTTATCCAACTTATCATTATAACCCTCCTTCCGAAAAGTATCAAGAAAAAATTTTGTAAACTTTTTAATTTTTCAAAAATTCCCAAATAAGAACTGCAGCGGCAGCGGCGGCATTTAAGGATTCCGCTCTACCCTTCATGGGTATAGTTACCCTTCTATGAGAATTTTCCGCAGTATCTTTTGTTATTCCGTTAGCTTCATTTCCGATTAAAAGAAGGGCATTTTCGCTTTTTAGCGCCGAGATAACATTTTCTGCCTCTTTATCAACGACAGATGCAAAAATCTCTTTGCCCATCTCTTCGCATTTTTCTTTGAGAGAAAAAATATCCGAAAAAGAGAAAATCGGAAGCCTTAAAAGCGCGCCCATTCCGGCTCTTAAAGATTTCGGAGAATATGGGTCACAGCAAGAGCCTAAAAGCACCAAGCCTTCCGCTCCAAAAGCCTCAGCACTTCTCGAAATTGCGCCGAGATTAGATGGGTCGGAAAGGTTTTCCACTCCAACCCAAAAGCCCTTTCCCATATTTTCATTTTTTGAAGGAATTTCGCAAACTGCAATAACTCCCTGAGGGTTGACCGTTTCGCTCATTTTTTCGATAACGCCGGGCGCAGCAAAACAGACCTCAGATGAATTATCCATCAAAAGCTTGGCATCCTCTTTATGAGCTTCATAAAACGCTTCGGTTAAATATAGAGTTTTTAAGCGATAATTATTCAAAACTGCATCGCGGCAAAGGCGCAGACCATCGAGAACAAAAAGCCCCGATTCCCTTCTCTGCTTCGCTGAAGAATTAAGCTTAACAACGAGCTTCACTCCCGCATTATCGCGGCTTGTTATAACATTAAAACTCATTAATTTCACCCTCAAAATAACAGGATTTTCAATCCTATAATTACAAAAACAACGCCCGTGCATACGCGGGCGTTAAGTTTTCTTTTAATGATTATTTTAAAGCAGCTTTTGCCTGCACGCAAAGAGCGGTGAATGCTGCGGCATCGCTGATAGCGATTTCGGAAAGCATCTTTCTGTTGATTTCGATGCCTGCCTTTTTAAGGCCGTTCATGAAGGTTGAATAGTTCATACCGTTCATTTTTGCACCTGCAGAGATTCTGGTGATCCAGAGTCTTCTGAAATCACGTTTCTTCTGCTTTCTTCCGATATAGGCATAGTTGCCCGATTTCATAACTGCTTCTTTAGCGGTTTTGAAAAGTCTGTGTTTAGCGCCAAAATAACCCTTGGCAAGCTTTAATATCTTTTTTCTTCTTTTGCGAGTTGCCATCGCACCTTTAATACGTGCCATTTTAAAGTAACCTCCGTTTAATTAATTCTCTTTCTTATCGATTCTGATTATTTGTAAGGAACCATCTTCTTAACAGCTGCGGTATTTGTTACGTCAGCAACTGTTGTCTTGCGGAGATTTCTCTTACGCTTGGTTGTTTTCTTGTTAAGAATGTGGGATTTGAAAGCGTGGGCGCGCTTAACCTTGCCGGTAGCTGTGAGCTTAAAGCGTTTCTTAGCGCCACTGTGTGTTTTGATTTTAGGCATTGATATATCCTCCTTAAAATTTTTAACTTACTTTTGGGGCTTGGGGGCAAGGAACATTATCATATTCCTTCCTTCCATCTTTGCAGGCTTTTCGACCACTGCAGTTTCTTCGCAATAGCCGGCAAATCTTTGCATAAGATCCGTTCCTATCTCAGGATGACCGAGCTCTCGACCTCTGAAACGGATAGTTACCTTAACCTTATCTCCGTTTTTGATGAATCTCTTGGCATTATTAGCCTTGATTTCGAGATCATGAGTATCGATACTTAATCCAACGATACGGATTTCCTTGATATCAACGACCTTCTGATTCTTTCTTGCATCCTTTTCTCTTTTGGCTTGCTCGAACTTATACTTTCCATAGTCCATAATCTTACATACGGGCGGAACTGCATTCGGAGCAATTTCAACCAAATCGAGATCGCGCTCTTCTGCCGCTTTTAATGCATCCTTAACTGAAAGGATACCAAGCTGCTCGCCGCTCGATGTTACAACTCGAACCTCTTTGGCCTTGATTTCTTCATTAATGCTTAATTCTTTGCTGCTGATGGTAAAGCACCTCCGACAAAATAAATACAAAACGCGGACAGAATTTCTCCGTCCGCGCAATAATACAGAATAAGTTTCCTTAATTTCTGAAATATTGACCTTTTAAGACATAACCCAAAAGGTGAGAAAGGATAAGCTCTGCTTTGTTTTCCAATAGATTATAAACCCTCGACAATGATTTGTCAATAGTTTTTTTAAATTTTTTAATTATTTGCGAGATATTCTTCAAGACTAAGCCCACTCGCTTTTATTTTCTTAGCATTTTCTTTGCCAACGTAGCGATAATGCCAAGGTTCATAAATAACTCCGGTATAGTTCTGCTTATCGGCAGCATAGCGCATAATAAAACCATAATCCGCAGCATGCTTTTGAAGCCATTCGAACTGCTGAGTGTTTTCAAAGGACTGCTCAACCGAATTGAAATCTATTGCGAGGCCTAAATTATGCTCGCTGGTTCCGGGGCGGGCAACCTCTGTTGAAGCACCGATTTCCGCCTCTTTTTGAGAGGTGCCGGGATGATAGGAATAATATTCATTAACCTCGGCATTAAAAAGGCCTTGCTGATAATCATAGGTTCTGAATGCAGAAATTATCCAAAGGCTGACCCCATCCTCTGCCGCAGCTTCGCACATGCTGTTAAGGTACTCAACCGCCCTCTTATCAAACTGAAGCCCTGAAGAAAAGCGGGCATCGATAGTTGCAAGCTCAACGGAATAGTTGAGATGAAGGGTATTCCAGGGATTAACTATGGTCATTTCCCAATCAGAGCCGGAATTATTCTTTCTGCCCGTTGAGGTTATTCCGCAGGGATTTGCAACGGTTGAGGGGGCTATAATACCGGTTTCGGTATTTATAGTACTTTCCTCGCTTGAAACTGTTTCCACCTGAGATTCCTCCTCGCTATTGGTCTCTGAGGATACGGATTCAAGGGATGAAACAGGTTTTTCCGCTTTAGAAGAGAACAAACCGTTAGGATTATAAGAAGCGGTCGTTTCCTTTTCGCTTTCTTTTTTCGAGGATGAAGTAATCTCCTCCCCGGCGCAGCCGCCAAGGAAGAGGAATACTAATGATATAACCAACGCTACTAATTTTTTCATAGCAGTTTTCCTTTTATATCAGATGACGCGAACCTTGATAACTCCATCTATCTCAGAGATAGCATTTTTAATGTTTTCACTGTCATCTATATTTACATCGAGCATAGTATATGCATAATCCTTCTTAGATTTGTTAAGCATATTTTCGATATTAACATTATTTTGAGAAATGATGCTGGTGATACTGTTAAGAGTGTTGGGAATATTCTTATGAAGAACACAGATTCTTGTATTTCCCGAGCGAGGCATCGAGATATTAGGCATATTAACGGAATTGGTGATATTACCATTCTCGATATAATCAACAAGCTCATCTGCCGCCATGGTTGCGCAGTTATCCTCTGATTCGGGGGTAGAAGCTCCGAGGTGAGGAATAGCGATAACGCCTTGAGCTCCGATAATTTCATCGCTGGGGAAATCGGTTACATAAGCCGAAACCTTGCCGCTATCAAGGGCTTCAAGGATATCCTCTGCTTTCACGAGATCTCCGCGAGAGAAATTAAGAATACGAACTCCATCCTTACATTTAGCGATGGTTTCCTTAGTGATATAACCCTTTGTTTCGTCATTAAGCGGAACATGGATAGAGATATAATCACAATTCTCATAAATTTCATTAATATCGGTTGCATGAACTGCATGATGAGTTAAGTTCCAAGCAGAATTAACCGAAAGATAGGGGTCATATCCATAAACCTTCATGCCGAGGTGGTTAGCACAGTTTGCAACCATACCACCGATAGCGCCAAGGCCAATAATACCGAGGGTCTTACCTCTAACTTCAGGGCCCGCAAAAGCGCTCTTGCCTTTTTCAACAAGCTTGCCAACCTCTGCGCCCTGACCTTTGAGTGTCTTTGCCCATTCGATTGCGGGGATAACTCTACGAGAGCACATAAGAATACCTGCGATAACAAGCTCCTTAACTGCGTTTGCATTAGCTCCGGGGGTATTGAATACAACGATACCCGATTCAGAGCAACGGTCTATCGGGATATTATTTGTGCCGGCACCTGCTCTTGCGATAGCTTTAAGAGATGCAGGAAATTCTTCCTCATGCAAGGAAGCGGAACGAACTATCGCTCCTACAGGATTTTCAACGTTATCTCCATAGGCATACTTTGTTTCATCAAAGCGAGCAAGGCCTGTTTTGGAAATTTTATTATAGGTTTTAATGTTATACATTATATATTCTCTCCTTAGATGTTGTTCTTTTCAAATTCTTTCATAAAGTCAACGAGCTTCTCAACGCCCTCGATAGGCATAGCATTATATATAGAAGCTCTCATACCGCCAACAGAACGATGACCCTTGAGGTTTACAAAGCCTGCTGCCTTGGATTCCTTAACAAATTTTGCATCGAGGTCCTTATCGCCGGTTACGAAAGGAACGTTCATGAGCGAACGATCCTCAGCAACAACTGTTCCTTTAAAGAGCTTGCTGGAATCGAGGAAATCATAAAGGATCTTTGCCTTCTTCTCGTTATGAGCCTTGAGGTTTTCGAGGTTGCCGAAGGTATCCTTTACCCACTGCATAACAAGACCTGCAACATATATAGTATAGCAAGGAGGAGTATTGAACATAGAACCATTTTCTGAATGGGTCTCATAATTAAACATGGTGGGGGTGATATCCATTGCCTTGCCAATAAGATCCTCGCGGATGATTACGATAGTAAGACCTGCGGGAGCGAGGTTCTTCTGAGCGCCTGCATAGAGAACGCCGAACTTAGATACGTCGAGGGGCTCCGAAAGGATGCAGCTCGAAATATCGGCAACAAGCGGAATATCACCTGTTTCAGGGATATAGTTATACTTTGTTCCGTAAATTGTATTGTTCATGCAGATATGAACATAGTCAGCATCCTTATCAAATTCCTCAGCCTTAACCTTGGGAATATAGGAATAGGTTGCTTCCTCAGAAGAAGCAACAACGCGAGCCTCGCCATATCTTGAAGCCTCTTTATAAGCCTTCTTAGCCCACTGACCTGTTACGATATAATCAGCTTTCTTGCCCTCTCTGTAAAGATTCATGGGAACCATAGCAAACTGAGAAGATGCACCGCCCTGAAGGAAAAGCACCTTATAGTTTTCAGGGATGTTATAAAGCTCACGAAGGAGAGCTTCAGCATTATCGATAATTGCCTGATACTCTGCGCTTCTATGAGACATTTCCATAACAGACTGTCCGCTCTGACCATGCTCAAGCATCTCTGCGGCGCACTGCTTTAAAACTGCTTCGGGAAGGCAGGAAGGACCTGCACTGAAATTATAAACTCTTGCCATTGGTATTACC
>JAZORV010000007.1:0-2052 GCA_045656785.1 Acutalibacteraceae bacterium
ACATGGCTACGATCCGACTTATATAGCTCAACCTCGCTTTCGGGAAGCTTGCGGAGAATATCTCCTAAAAGCTTTGCGCCGATAACAATATCGCCTTCCTCCTCGCAGTTAATGCGAAGCTCTTTTCTCATTCCTATTTCATAATTATAAGAAGCGAGGGTTAAGGTTCCGGTTTCTGCAGAAAAAAGGATACCTTCTAAAACCGGTAAGCTCGATTTAGTTGAAACAGCTCTTGAAAGCTTTGCAACGGCATCGGATAACTCGTGTCTATCAACGGTAAATTTCATTTTTTGGTCCTCCCGAAAGTATGAAATGATATAATATTTTATAAAAATAACATTAATAGGTGTGAAAACTGTGGATAAGCCTTGAAATCATATTAAAATCAAGGAAAATTGAGTTTTTTTTGCTGTGGAAAAAATCGGATAAAATGTGAATAAAAATTGATATTTGAATTTCTTAAAAAGTTTTTAACACCCTGTGGAAAACTTCGTGTTAATTCATTAGGAAAAGAGGAAAACTTTTTATTTAAAAAATTAAGCCATTTTTTTCAAATTATCGATGATTTCTTCAACGCATCTTTTCTTATATGGATCCTGATCCATCTTTCTTTCAACGTTTTTTAGCGCGTGGCCAACCGAAGCATGGTCCATTTTAAATTCCTTGCTTATCTGCATATTTGAAATGCCGGTAACCTGGCTTGTTATATAAATTGAAGCATGCCTTGCCCAAACGATATCCGCCATTCTCTTTTTAGAGCGAATATCCTCAACCGTAACGGAAAAATGCTTTGCAACCTCTGCGATAACCTTTTCTGTATTAACAGGGTCGGGCTTTACGTCGGTTGTGATATTTCTGATATAGCCTTGAATAACGGAAATCGGTGGATTAACCTTATGAAGCATTATATAAGCCTTTATCTGATTTATAATACCTTCTAATTGCCTTGTGTTTGTTTTAACCTGATCGGCAATATAGAAAATAACGTCTTCCTCAAGATTGATTCCCATAAATTTTGTTTTCATCGAAATAATTCCAACCCTCGTTTCAAGATCGGGGGAGGAAATATCCGCAAGCAAGCCCTTTTCAAATCTCGATTTTAATCTGTCATCAAGATTATTGATATCTTTGGGAGCTCTATCAGAAGTAATAACAATCTGCTTTTTTGATTGCTCAAGGGAATTGAAGGTATTGAAAAATTCTTCCTGAGTTTGAATTTTGTTTTCAATAAACTGAATATCATCAATAAGCAAAACGTCTGCCGAGCGGAAGCGATTGTGGAATAAATCGGCAGTACCCGATTTTAAGGATTCGAGGAACATATTGGTAAAATCCTCGCAACGGATATATTCAATTTTCATATGAGGATAAAGCTTTGCAATTCTGTTTCTGATGGCAAACATAAGATGGGTTTTTCCAACTCCGCTTGCGCCATATATAAGAAGCGGATTATAAAACTTTGCAGGATTTTCTGCTACGCTCATTGCCGCCGCTTGAGCATATCTGTTGCTTGAGCCTAAAACGAAATTTTCAAAGGTAAATTCATTTCCGATGAAGGGCTCTTCTCTAACCTCTTCTTTTTTATCAAAAACAAGACCGCGGCTTTCGTCAACGTTAACAACGTAATCAATATCAACCAGCGTTCCTATTAAAGAAGAGAAGGTTTCCTTTAATTTTTCGGTATATGTTTTTTCAACGATATCTCTGTGAAAAACGGTAGGAACAGAAATATAAAACGTATTATTTTTAAAATCCATTATGTAAGAATCGCCGAACCATAAATTATATCCGACGTCGGTTATATGCTTATTATCGAGCATAACCTTTGCAACTAATTCCCATAATTCATCAAATGATTGCATAGCGCGTTTGTTTCCCTTCTATTCTAAATTCTATTATTTTTTAATATATATATTATATATAACTATAGTAATAGATAAAATATACATTATATATAATACCACATATTAAACCATTTGTAAACAAAAAATTTTCAAAAGTTTTCCACAAAAGTTTATTATTTTATATAATACCTATTGAAAAATGAAAAAT
>JAZORV010000008.1:0-4106 GCA_045656785.1 Acutalibacteraceae bacterium
TATGAAAAAAATAGTTTCTCTTTTTATTTCCCTTCTTTTGGCGGTATCCGTTTTTGCTCCTTGTGCAACTGCCAAAAACACCTTCCGCCCAACCTTTGATATCCATGCAAAATCGGCAATTTTATATAATGTCGATACCGATACGGTGGTTTACGATATAAACGCAGATAAGAGAATGTATCCCGCTTCGCTTACCAAAATTATGGTTGCGGTTTTGCTGGTTGAAAAAAATCAGGATCTCGAAAACCTCACCCTCACCGTTTCCGAGGATATTTACTATGAATATCGCTATTCAGAAGCGGTTATCGCAGGCTTTGAGCCGGGTCAGCAGGTTAATGGCTATGACCTTCTTGCTTACACAATGGTTAAATCCTGCGCCGACGCTTCGGCGGTTATCGCAGAATACGTTGCAGGGGGCGAAGAAGCCTTTATTGAGCTTATGAATAAAAAGGCGAAGGAAATCGGAATGACAGGAACTCATTTCACCAACTGCCATGGTCTGCACGATGAGAACCATTATTCAACCGCCAGAGATATGTGCATCCTAACGAAATACGCAATGCAGTATTCCATGATAACCGATGTGGTTAAGGTTGCAAGATATATCACAAAGGATGGCATAACGCTTGCCGCCACAAATTTTTTAATCGACCCCAACTCTTCCCCCGATTATTATTATAAATACGCAACCGGCTTTAAAACCGGCTATACCAACGAAGCGGGCCGCTGCCTCGCTTCCACGGCAACTTACGAGGGAATGACCTATATCCTCATCCTTCTCGGCTGCCCCGCGCAGGAAAATTCTATCGAAAACCGCTATGAATTTATCGATTCGGGCGAGCTTTATCGCTGGGTTTTCACAAGCATTTCCTATCGCTCGGTTTTGCCGAAGAACGAAACTGTTGATTCCTTGAAGGTCAATTTCTCATGGGATTATGATAATATTCAGGTAGTTGCTAAAAACGAAGTTTTTTCTATGATGCCCAACGAGGCAGATGATTCAACCCTCAGCTATGAGGTTGAATACGATGATGCTTACAAAAAGAATGGCATAGAAGCGCCCGTAAAAAAAGGCAAAAAAGTTGGTATTATCAAGGTTAAATATGCAGGCGAGGTTATCGGAACCACCGATGCTGTTATTGCTCATTCGGTTGAAGGCTCTCAGCTTTTAAAAATCTCAAGCGGTGTTACCGATTTCCTTGAAAAAAACCTTAAATATATAGCCTTCGGAGCCCTTATCCTAATCGTTCTTCTCATCATCTTCATTGCTTTTGTCGTTCGCCTTAATTCCAAAAAGAAAAAGTATGGCAAGGTAAGAAACTACAAGAGATTCTAATTAAATAATATCAAAAAACCGACCTCCGGAAAGTCAGGCTTAAAGCCTAAGTATGGAAGGTCGGTATTTTTATGAATTTATTTCAACCATCAGATATAATCTATTGCCTCTTATCTAAAATAACCCTCACCTTAAAATCTCTTCGGCATTTAGGGCAAGAGCAAATATGCTTGCCTTTTTTTCGAGGCAGCTTTATCATCGCTTTACAATGGGGGCATTTTTTCCAGATGTTTGTTTTTCTCGTTCTGAAAATATCTCTCCGCAAGCGAAAATACCGCATAAATTTATTCTTCAGCGCAAAATATTTTGCATTTTCTCTCTGCCTTTTATAGATATTCCTCGAAAGCATCCTGAAAAGAATGTAAACGAAAAGGGCGGTTTGCAAAAGACTTAAAATATAAGCCGGAAGACCCCCGATAAAAAGCCTGACAACAGAAAACAAAACCCAAACAACAATATAGCTGACAAGCAAAAAATTGCCATAGGAATCGGAGCCGTAGCGCCCTGCCATAAACCGCATAAGCGCCGCGCGAAATCTATAAAACATAAATAAGCCTCCTTGCAGAAATCTCATTTCTTAATATACTATATATAATTAAACAAATTCTCAAAATTTAATGAATTATTTATTAATTTAGAGTTGTACCGATAAAAAATATATGATATACTATTATACAAGGATTCAAAAAATTTAGCAAGAGGTAAATGCAAATGAAAGCAGACGTTGTTGAAAAAATAAATCAATGCAGGCTTATCGTGGCTCTGGAAAGCTTCCCCGCAGACCTCACTTTATATACTGCCGAGGCGCTTATAAAGGGAGGAATCAAGGCGATTGCCATTGATCTCGATTCTGCCGATGAAAAGGCGGAGCGTGTCAGCATTCAGAAAATCGCCGCATTGAAGCAATGCTTCGGAAAGGACGTGCTTATAGGCGCTTCCCGAGTTTTGAGCGATAAGGGAGTTCGCCTTATTAAGGGCGCAGGAGCAGATTTTATCACCTCCCCCAACACAAAAAAGAGCGTTATAGAGCGTGCAGAGCTTAATTCCCTCGTTGCAATTCCCGGCGCGTTCACCGCTTCCGAGATTTTCGATGCCGCCAGCTTCGGCGCAGATTTCGTAAGCCTTTATCCTTCCAAAATCGGCGCGGATTATTCCTATGCCGCAATGATTAAAAACACCTTCCCCGAAATTAAGCTTGTCGGCGCAGGCGGGCTTGATTTTAATGATATTGCGCCGCTTTATAAAGCGGGAGTTGAGAGATATATCATCGGCGGAAGCCTTGCAAATAAAACCCTTGCAGAGAAAAAAGAATACGCTATTCTTACCAACGAAGCCAAAAGATACGTTGATTTTATAGAAAATCTTTAATTAAAGGAGAGATAAAAATGTCTAAAACAATTGCTCTTATAGCGCACGATAATATGAAGGATACCCTTGTTGAATGGTGCAAAACCAACAAAGATATCCTCGCTTGCCATTTCCTTTGCGGAACAGGCACAACTGCCAAGAGAATCAACGAAGCAACAAGCCTTCCCATCAAGGCATATTTAAGCGGACCCTTGGGCGGTGACCAGCAAATCGGAGCCCGAGTGGCATCGGGAGATATTGATATTATCATATTCTTCTCCGATCCCTTAACCGCCATGCCTCACGATCCTGACGTTAAGGCTCTGCTCCGAATCGCCCAGGTTTATGACGTTCCGATTGCGAACAATAAAGCCACCGCCGATTGCATCTTAAAATCATTAAGCTAAAAATATTGCCAAGCTTCCTTCAAGGATGCTTGGCTTTTTTCTTCTACTTTTTGCACAAAAATCTTCGGTCAAATTTGTGCAAAAGGCACAATATACAATTCCTAAAAAATATGATATAATTATAGAGTAGAAAAAATGCCCTTTTTAAAGGGGCGAAAAATACTTTTTTAAAAAAGGAGAAAGCTATGAAAAAACTATTGCTAAAAGCTTTATCAATCATCTGCGTTTTCGCGATTTTAGGCGCGATTCCTGCAGTTTCTGCCGACGTTTCAGTTGAGATTGGCGGCGGATCAACAGAAGGTGGCTTCGGCGATAACAATGCATCTGTTGAAGACGACCTCGGTGATGGTGACCCTGACGTTTGGAACGGATTTAACCTCTCAACAAACGATGACGTTTACGGAAAAGCTATCTGGACTAAGGATGCAACCTATCACGAAACCGTTATGATTTATAACGGAAGAGGCGATATCAAGCTTCTTTATCCCATCAAGAATATCGTTTCGGTTCGTTCTTACGACCTTCAAACGGCATACAAAAAGGGAACCGACTATGACGTTAAGGATGGCAAGCTCGTTATTCCTTCAGGTTCAACCATTCCCTCTTATGCAACACCTGCTGATTTCAAAAACCTCAACGCTGATGGCTCTATCAACTGGGGCGGAATCGGTGGCTGGGAATCTAAATCCTATAAATATCAGATTCAGGTAACCTATACCCATGATTCTAATTGGGACGGCGTTTCCTATGATGCTCCCAAAAGCGAGCTTTCAAAGCTTGTCAAATTCTATAATAAGGTAAAAAGCGGAAAAGCCGCTAACATAGTTTTCTATGGAGATAGCATAACCGTTGGTTGGAATGCATCGGGCCTTAAACAGCAGACCCTTTCTTATAATAACGGAAACGACGCTTCAACCCTCTCTACCATGACCTCTTCTATGTATGGCAAATTCGGGCTTACCGACGTTCCCGAATGGGGTCTTAAATCCTATCCCGTTCAGGTTTATGAAGCATTA
>JAZORV010000009.1:0-2872 GCA_045656785.1 Acutalibacteraceae bacterium
TTAATTAACAGAAAGTTCAAAAAATCAGTTTAATCTGTCGTGGATATTAGAAAATAGTCAAAAAAAAGAGAATATGGCGAAAAATTTAAAATTAATGCTTGACTTTTGGCACAATTATATATATAATAGTTTGAGTGACAATGAGGTGAGTTATATGGTTCTTGATTTGAAACAGCTTTTTGGAAATGTAGGCGGAGCCAAGAAACTCGATGCTGAATTCGATTTTAGCGACTTAGAATTCGGGGGAGTATTCCCGATAACAGCTCCCGTCAAGATCACTGGCGAGATCTTGAGCAAAACCGAAATTGTTGAAATGAAGGCAAAGATTTATGCCGATTATTCAGCCGATTGCGACCGTTGCGGTGAACCTACAACCAAGCACTATTGCTTCGAGGCTAACAAAACCTTGGTAACTGAGCTTGCAAACGCTGAAGAGGATGATGATGTTATAGTGATGCCCGATATGAGATTGGATCTCGAGGATTTCACAAGAGCTGAGGTCGTTCTCAACCTTCCTATTAAGCACCTTTGTCGCGAAGAGTGCAAGGGAATCTGTGCAGACTGCGGAAAAAATCTGAACGAGGGCGAATGTGGCTGTGATAAAACGGTTATCGACCCGAGGTTGGAGGCGTTACGTCAGCTGCTTGACGCTGAATCTACCAATTAAGTGTCTATTTAACTAAATTAAAAAATTATAAAGGAATATAAGGAGGTGCCGACAAATGGCAGTACCGAAGAGAAAAACATCTAAAGCAAGGCGCGATAAGAGACGTTCAAACGTATGGAAGCTTGAGGCTCCCACAATGGTAAAATGCTCACGCTGCGGCGAATTCAAAAGACCGCACAGAGTTTGCCCCTCTTGTGGATACTATAACGGACGCGAAGTTATAAAAGTTGAAGACTAATTGTCTTATTGAACCGCCTGATACGTTTGTATTAGGCGGTTTGCATTAGTATAAAAAGAAAGGAGAAAGAGTATGTCTGTTATAATAAAAGACGTTGCAGAGGGTTCTTATGCCGAAAAATCGGGCATTAAACCTCAGGATATTTTGCTAACTATTAATGGAAACGAAATAGCGGATGTTCTTGATTTCCGTTTCTATCAAAATGAAAAGAAACTGAAGCTTATAGTCCTTCGCGATGGGAAGCAGAAAAAATTTAAAATTAAGAAGGAAGAATTTGAGGAGATAGGCCTTTTATTCGATACCTATTTAATGGATAAGCAGCAGTCCTGCAAAAACAAATGCATCTTCTGTTTTATCGACCAGATGCCCAAAGGGCTTCGCGAAAGCCTTTATTTTAAGGATGATGACTCACGCCTTTCCTTCCTTTTCGGAAATTATATAACCTTAACAAACATTTCCGAGCATGAAATCGAGCGCGTAATCAAGATGCACATAAGCCCTATAAATGTATCGGTTCACACAACCAACCCCGAGCTTCGCGCTCGAATGATGAACAATCGTTTTGCAGGCGAAGCGCTTAAAATTCTCGATAGGTTTAATGAAGCGGGTATCGCGATTAATTGTCAGCTTGTGCTATGCCCGGGTATTAACGATGGCGAGGAATTAAAGCGCTCTATTGAAGACCTTTTAAGGCTCAGAAACGTCGGTTGTATTGCGGCAGTCCCTGTTGGAATAACCAAATATAGAGATGGTCTTTATCCCCTTGAATCTTATAATAAGGAAACAGCGGGAGAGGTTATCGATATAATTTCTGAATATCAGGAAAAAGCTTTGGCAGAGCGAGGCGAGAGGGTTGTTTATGCAGCGGATGAATTTTATTTAACCGCTGAAAGAGAGCTTCCGAATGAGGAGTTTTATGGAGATTTTTTGCAGCTTGAAAATGGAGTTGGGCTTTTAACCTTGTTAAAAAGTGAAGCAGAAAGAGCTATTGAGGATTCTCCGGAAAGAGAAGGGGAAGTTGGCATCATAACAGGCTTAGCCGCTGAAAACACCCTTTGTGAAATAGTAAATTCGGCGAAAAAGAAATGGAAAAAGCTGAATTGCGAGGTCTTTGCCATTAAGAATAATTTCTTTGGAGAAAAGATAACTGTCGCAGGGCTTTTAACAAGCCGTGATATTTACGAGCAGCTAAAGGATAAAAAGCTTCCCGAAGAGCTTCTCATACCAAGCGTTATGCTGAGGCAGAATGAGAATTGCTTCCTGGATGACGTAACTGTTCCGGAACTGGAAGAAAAATTGAATGTTAAAATAAAGATAATAAGTCCCGATGGCTTTGAGCTGATTGAGGCTTTAGGAAAAGAAAGTGAGGGTGAAAACTGATGGCAAAGCCCGTTGTTGCGATTGTTGGCAGACCAAACGTTGGAAAATCAACTCTTTTTAATAAAATCTGTGGTAAGCGCCTTTCAATAGTTGATGATACTCCCGGTGTTACAAGAGATAGAATCTATGGCGATGCTGAATGGCAAAATCGTCCGTTCTTGCTTGTTGATACGGGCGGAATCGAACCCGATACCGATGATATTATCCTCTCTAAAATGCGCTCTCAAGCAGAGCTTGCTATTGATATGGCAAGGGTTATAATCTTTGTTGTTGATTTAAAAACAGGTATCACCGCCGCCGATTATGACGTTGCTTCGATGCTTCAAAAAAGCGGAAAACCGATAGTTCTGTGCGTTAATAAATGCGATAAAATCGGCGATACACCCTTAGAAATATATGAATTTTATAATCTCGGAATTGGTGATCCATTCCCTGTGTCCTCTGTTCATGGCCATGGAACGGGCGACCTTTTGGATGCGGTTTTTGAGCATCTCCCCGAAGAAGCTGAGGCTGAGTTTGAATCAGAGGTTATAAACGTTGCGGTTATAGGAAAACCAAATGCAGGTAAATCCTCCCTCGTTAATAAA
>JAZORV010000010.1:0-2383 GCA_045656785.1 Acutalibacteraceae bacterium
TATAATAAAATGAATTATAATGTTATAAAAATTTCAGAGGAAGTGTATTATGCCTAAGAAAACTGCTGAATATAATAACGACAGTATTTCATCTTTAAAAGGTGCTGACAGGGTTAGAAAACGCCCTGCGGTTATTTTTGGTTCGGATGGAATCGACGGTTGCGAACATTCGGTCTTTGAAATAATTTCCAACTCTATCGATGAAGCTCGTGAAGGCCACGGAAAGAAGATCCTTATAACATATTATGAAGATCATTCGATAGAGGTTCAGGATTTCGGTCGAGGAATCCCTGTTGATTTTAATACTAAAGAGGACAGATTTAACTGGGAGCTTGTTTTCTGTGAGCTTTATGCGGGCGGAAAATATGCAACGAACGATGGCGGAAGCTATGAATTCTCTTTGGGTCTTAATGGCTTGGGCCTTTGCTCAACCCAATATTCCTCCGAATATATGGACGTTGAAATAAAGCGAGACGGATTTATCTATTCTCTCCATTTTGAGCACGGCGAAAATATAGGTGGTCTCAAAAAAGAGCCTTATGATAAGAGAGATACGGGAACCAAAATAAGATGGCGCCCCGATCTCAAGGTTTTCACCGATATCAATGTTCCAAAAGATTATTTTATTGACATTCTTCGCCGTCAGGCGGTTGTTAATGATGGTATCCTATTTGTCCTCAAAACTCAGGAAGGCTCAAGATTCCATACAGAAGAATTTATTTATAACGATGGTATTAAGGATTATTTAACCGAGTATCTCGCAGAGGATGGTTTAAGCTCGATTCAGGTTTGGAATACAGAACGAGAGGGAAGAGACCGCGAGGATAAAAAGCCTTATAGAGTTAAAATTAACGTTGCTGTCAGCTTTTCTAATAAGAAAACTTTAAAGGAATATTATCATAACTCAAGCTGGCTTGAATATGGCGGTGCTCCCGAAAAGGCTGTTAGAAGCGCGCTTGTTTCTCAGTTTGATTCTTATATCAAGCAAACGAATAAATATCAAAAGAACGAAAACAGAATTTCGTTTACTGATATCGAAGAATGCCTTTGCTTGGTTATTTCATCTTTCTCTACCCAAACCTCTTATGAAAATCAGACCAAAAAGGCAATAACTAATAAGTTTATCCAAGAAGCTATGACCGATTTTCTCAAGAAGCAATTCGAGGTTTATTTCATTGAGAATAAGGCTGAAGCCGATAAGATAGTTGATCAGGTTCTTATTAACAAAAGAAGCCGAGAAAAGAGCGAAAAGGAAAGACTTAACCTTAAAAACACCCTTCAGCAAAAAGGAACAGATGCTCTTAACCGTGTTCCGAAATTTGTTGACTGCAGAAGCCGAGACACTTTAGAGCGCGAGCTTTTCATAGTGGAGGGTGATTCAGCGCTTGGCTCTTGTAAGCTTGCAAGAGATGCTAATTTCCAAGCTGTTATGGCGGTTCGCGGAAAGATTCTCAATTGCTTGAAGGCTGAATACACAAAGATTTTCAAAAGCGAGATTATAACGAACCTTATCAAGGTTCTTGGTTGCGGAGTAGAGGTTCAATCCAAAGCTAATAAGGATTTATCCAATTTCAATATTGATAACCTCCGCTGGAATAAGGTTATTATCTGTACCGATGCCGACTATGATGGCTTCCAGATAAGAACCCTGATTCTAACGATGATATATCGCCTTATGCCAACCCTTATTGATGCGGGAAAAGTATTTATCGCTGAAACTCCTTTATATGAAATAACAACGAAGGATATGACATATTTTGCGTATGATGATTCGGAAAAAGCTGATATTTTAGAGAAAATCGGCGATGCGAAATATAAGATTCAGCGCTCTAAGGGACTTGGTGAAAACCAACCTGATATGATGAATATGACAACCATGAACCCCGTGTCCAGAAGGCTTATAAAGGTTTTGGCAAGGGATGCAGAAAGAACTGCCGAAATGTTCGATTTGCTTCTCGGAGATAATCTTTCCGGAAGAAAGGATTATATAGCAGAAAACGGTTATCGATATCTTGATGACCTCGATTTAGTGTAAAAAAGGAGAGTGTGTAAAATGGCACCGAGAAAAAAGAAAACTGAAGAGAAAAACGACGCCGCACTTTCCGAAAACGTTTATATAGCGGGCGCTGGAATGGTTATGGATCAGCCCATAACCGAAACTCTCGAAACTAACTACATGCCTTATGCGATGAGCGTTATCGTTTCGCGAGCTATTCCTGAAATCGATGGTTTCAAGCCGGCTCATAGAAAGCTTTTATATACTATGTATGAAATGGGGCTTCTTTCGGGCAACAGAATGAAATCTGCAAATATCGTTGGAAAAACGATGCAATTAAATCCCCATGGAGATGCCGCAATTTATGATACGATGGTGCGTTTATCT
>JAZORV010000011.1:0-1691 GCA_045656785.1 Acutalibacteraceae bacterium
AAGGTTACAAGAGATTATTTTGATGAAAACGGATTTTTAGAGATAGAAACTCCCGTTCTCGTTAAGTCAACTCCTGAAGGTGCCAGAGATTATCTTGTTCCTTCTCGTGTTCACGAGGGTAAATTCTTTGCTCTTCCTCAGTCTCCTCAGCTTTATAAGCAGCTTCTTATGGTTTCGGGCGTTGATAGATACATGCAAATTGCTCGATGCTTCAGAGATGAGGATTTAAGAGCAGACAGACAGCCTGAATTCACACAGATTGACCTTGAAATGTCCTTTGTTGATATGGAGGACGTTCTCGGCATCGGCGAGGGTTATATTAAGCGCCTTTTTAAGGACGTTATGAACATAGACATTCCGATGCCTTTGCAGAGAATGAAATACGTTGATGCTATGGAGAATTATGGCTCTGATAAACCTGATACACGCTTTGATATGAAGCTTATCGATGTTTCCGATATCGTTAAGGATTGCGAATTCTCTGTATTCTCGGGAGCTATTCAGAATGGTGGTACAGTTAGAGCTATTACCGCTAAAAATTCTTCTTCTGTTTTAACAAGGAAAGAAATTGATAAATTAACCGAGTTCGTAAAAGGCATTGGAGCTAAGGGGCTCGGCTATATCAGATGGGTTGAAGATGCTCCTTCTTGTTCCTTCGCTAAATTTATGAAGGAAGAAGAAATGTCAGCGTTGATTGAAAAGACCGGAGCACAAAAAGGCGACTGCGTGTTCTTTGTTGCAGATAAGAAAAATACTGTTTTGTCGGTTCTTGGAGCGCTTAGATTAGAGGTTGCTAAGAGGCTCGATATTATTCCTCAGGATAAATGGAATTTCCTTTGGATAACCGAGTTCCCATTCTTTGAATATGATGAAGAATCAGGCTCTTATGTAGCCATGCATCATCCTTTCACTTCTCCTACAGATGAGGGTGTTCAATATCTTCAAACTGATCCTGAAAAGGTATTTGCAAAATGCTATGACCTTGTTCTCAATGGTGTTGAGCTTTCGAGCGGCTCCATCAGAATAACCGATCCAACTCTTCAAAAGAAGATGTTTGAAGCGCTCGGAATGTCCGATGAAGAAGCTTATGAAAAATTCGGATTCTTGACCGATGCTTTCAAATATGGTGCACCACCTCATGGAGGTATGGGAATCGGTCTTGATAGACTTTGTATGCTTATGTTTGGTTGCGATTCTCTAAGAGAGGTTATTGCATTCCCGAAGGTTGCAAACTCAGGTGAGTTAATGAGCGGCGCTCCTTCAACTGTTGATCAGCTTCAGCTTAAAGAACTTTCTATCGGTATTATTAAAAAAGATGATTAATAACATAAAAAGGTCGATTTTATCGGCCTTTTATTTTTAAAAAAATATTGTATTATTCAAAAGTTTAAAGTATAATATCATTAAAAGGAGGAATAAAAATGAATTATTTGGCAAATAGCGATAGATATTTAGAAATGGAATATAATAAATGCGGAGAAAGCGGACTTAAGCTCCCGGCAGTTTCTTTGGGGCTTTGGCATAATTTCGGGGATACAGGCAACTTCGATAATATGGTTGATATGTGCCACACAGCCTTCGACAACGGAATAACACATTTTGACATCGCAAACAACTATGGTCCGAAAGCGGGTAGTGCCGAAGAGAATTTCGGTAAAATCATCAATGGAACATTAAAGCCATATAGAGAT
>JAZORV010000012.1:0-3472 GCA_045656785.1 Acutalibacteraceae bacterium
ATGACACCGTGCGAATATTACCTTTCCACCGCCGCGTGACGAAAAATCTCCCCCTGCTGCGCAGCAGGGGGAGATGAAAGAATCTATTCAATTAACCTATTTTTTGTTTTTTAGTCTGTCTACTTGACAGGGGGCACATTAAAGCATTACCATGGCTTTTTGTGTTTTTTTCGCTAAAAATTTATCTTTTTTAGGTGCTGAGCAGTTTTATTCACTTCGAGCACGAGTTTTTAAAAAGGTTTTTGCAAAAATATTAGTTTCGAATAAATTTCTTTAATGCATTGATAATCGTTGGGAGCATCAAAGAGAAGACAATCGCTGTTATAATTCCTGCGAAAATTCTTGAAGGTATCGCAACATAGATGGCAAGGAATGAGCTATAATATCCATACAGATATTGTTCAACAAGCATCGCTCCTGTATTAAACAAGGTTACAAGCAAAGCGCTGATGCAAGTTTCCAGAGTTAAAATACCGGGGTTTAAGCTTTTCTTAAATGCTTTGAACATCCATCCCATCGACAAGCCTCTAACTACCGCCGGAAGCACCCAAAGAAGGGTTGTGGCGCTGAAGCCATAAGAAATCATTTGACCGATAAATGCGCCGATAAATCCTGTTGCGGCGCCCCAAAGCGGTCCTCCTATGATTGAAACGATAATAACGGGCAATCCGCTTAAGGAAATTTTAAGATTGCCGCCGAATGGCGCGCTAACACTAACCGCAAGGAAATCAAGGCCTACATATAAAGCGGCCATAACACCTGCCAGACATAACATTTTTACTGAATTATTTTTCTTTGATGACATAAAAAATCCTCCTGAATTTTTCACAGAACATCTCGTTTAGCCATAAAAAATCAGGAAGACACTATATCTTCGGATATGACAGCGGGATGCGGCAATCGGACCGCGGAAAACCTTCGTCCACGCGACAACTCCCCGTTCGCGCGGCACTTAACGCCCGATGCCTACTCTGTAGTTTTCTACATTTTATCACACTATTCTCTTTTTTTCAAGTAGTTAATTTTCAATTTATCAAAAGTTTGGTTGCAAAGTTGATTTATGTATGCTATAATTAATGTACCTATTTATTTTAAGGAGGAAAAAACAATGAAAAAACTATTATCCTTAATGCTATGCCTTGCGCTTATTTTCTCTATCGCCCCTCTCGGCGCTATTGATTTTAAGGCAGATGCCGCAGAGCTTAACGGAAACATCACCTATTCTATTGAGGGTGGCGCCGTTACTATCGATGCCGTAAACCCCAATATAGAGGGTGTTGTTACCATCCCATCAACGATTGAAGACCTTCCCGTTACCAAAATTGCGGACTACGCATTCTCCGATTGCTCGAAGATCACAGAGGTTGTGCTTCCCGCAAGCGTTACAACTATCGGGAATAAAATCTTCGATAATTGCAACAAGCTCAAGAGCATAACTCTCCCATTCCCTATTGAAATGGCAACAATTTTCCCTGATTCCTGGGGTACTGCCTACGTTCCCGAGTCGCTCAAAACAGTTAAGATTCTCGGCGGAAAAACCGTTCCCGAGAATTGCTTTGCCGATTGCACCAACATCACAACCATTGAGCTTCCCGAAACCATTGAAACCATTGAATACAATGCTTTTGGCGATTGTGGCTCTTTGAAGAACTTCTCCGTTCCCGCATCTGTTGAAACTATCGGCGATCGCGCCTTTGCAAATTGCCCTTCCCTTAAGGAATTGCATCTTTCGGCAAACGTTACTGAGGTTGGAACTAAAATTCTCGATGATAGCAACAGTATCGAAAGCATCACCCTTCCCTATCCCATAGCTTCGGCTGATCTTTTCAGCTCTAACTGGGGTTCAGCCATCGTTCCCGAATCTTTGGAGACAATTACCATTCTCGGTGGAGAAGAGCTTCCCGAAAAATGTTTTGCCAATTGCTCCAACGTTACAACAATAAATCTTCCCGAAACTATTATCGAAATCGGCGATTACGCTTTTAAGGATTGCACTGCGCTTCAGAGCATTATAATCCCTGAAAACACGGAGAGCATCGGAAAGGAAGCCTTCGTAAACTGCGCCGCTCTCACAGAGCTTACCATCCCCGCTTCGGTTGAAGAAATCGGCGATTCCGCCTTCGCAGAATGCAAGAGCTTGACCTCGATGGTGATTCCTGCAACCGTTAAAACCATGGGAGTGCACGTTTTAAAGGACTGCGATACTATCACAGAGGTTACCTTACCCTACCTCGGCAAAAACGCAACCGACACCGCCAATGCTACTATCGGCTATACCTTCAGACAGAATTACAGCACAATGATCGTTCCCGCTTCTCTCAAAAAGGTTACCGTTCTCGGCGGAAAAGCCGTTAGCGATAACGCTTTCAAGGATTGCGTGAATATCTCTTCCATCACCCTTCCCGCAACCATAACCACCATTGGTAAATCCGCTTTCGCAGGATGCACCGCATTACCTTACCTCACCATTCCCGCCGCAGTTACGGAAATCGGAAGCTATGCTTTCGACGGATGCACCATGCTTAAGAGCGTTTCCATTCCCAATGCGGTTTCCGTAATAAAAAATGAAACGTTTGAGGATTGCACCGCGCTTGCAAGCGTTACTCTCCCCTCAGCACTCGTTACTATCGAGCGTTATGCATTCGAAAACTGCATGAGCCTTAAAACTCTCACCTTCCCCGCAAAGCTCGAAACCATCAGCGAATATGCCTTCAGAGGCTGCAAAAACTTGACCTCTATTAAGCTTTCCAATAAGGTTAAGACTATCGGATATGAAGCCTTCTCAGGTTGCGAAAAGCTTACCTCCCTCGATATCGGATACGGCGTTGTTGACTTCAACCGCTACGCCTTCTCAGGCTGCAATTCTATCAAAACTGCGGTTTTCCATAGCGCATCCTCGAGAGATTCCTTTAAAACTTATCTTCCGAACTATGAAAAGATTGTTTTCTCTCTCCACACTTATAAGCTCACAAAGGCTGCAGGCATTAAAAAGAATGGTTCTTTAACCAAGACCTGCGCTTGCAACGTGGCAAGCACCAAGAAGGTTTACGGCGTTGATACCATCCGCCTCAACACAACCTCTTATTCTTATACAGGCGGACAGAAGAAGCCTTCCGCAACCGTTAAGGACGTTAACGGAAAGAAGCTTACTTATGGCGTTGATTATACGCTTTCTTACGGCGTTGGCAGAAGAAACGTTGGAAAATATTCCGTTACGGTTAAATTCATCGGCAACTTCACCGGCTCCAAGACCCTTTATTTCAAGATCTATCCCAAAAACGTTAAAATCAAATCCCTCAAAGCAGGCTCTAAGAAATTCACCCTCAAATGGGGCAAACTCGCAGAGCAGGCGGCAGGATATGAGATCCAGTACAGCACGTCTTCTTCCTTCTCAAAAAAGACAACAAAAACAGTTAAGGTTAAATCCTATAAAACCGTTTCAAAAACTATTTCCAAGCTTAAGGCAAAGAAA
>JAZORV010000013.1:0-3866 GCA_045656785.1 Acutalibacteraceae bacterium
TGCAGAAGCTTGGAATAAAAAGCATTCTGGTGAAATATTTAATTTGGGCTATTTTAAGCAAAACGGTAGGTTTGATATAAAATTATTAAATTTATAAATGTTACTTTTGAGTCAGTTTAGGGTTTTAGGTTCTCCTAACAAGTGGAAAATGTGTTATACATTTTCCCTGCTTGTTACGGTATGAGACAAACATTAAACGGATGTGTAGAATTTCTACACATCCGTTCTTTACTATCTCGAAATAAAAATTTATTAGTGCTATTGTGAGACAAGTCTCACAGTGATATTTTTGATAAATCAAAAGTGATATTAAAACCTAAAGGTTTTAGTGGTATTTTATTCGCCTTTAAACTGCCGAAGGCAATATCACTCGGCAGTAGCCGAATATAACTGCGAAGCAATACAACTCGCCTTTGGCGAATAAAGCTGGGGTTGCATCCTTACGGGTACAACCCCTATGCGACGCATTTTTTGGCTAATTTTAAAATTAAAGTCCAAGAGATTTTAGATACTTATAGCTTCTCTCGAGGCAAACGAAGGGATCTTCGCCGAAGCAATTATCCTGCTCAACCATAACGTATTCAGTTCCTGCATCCTCGCAAGCTTTGATGATATCGGCAAAGTCGAGATTTCCATCTCCGCAAGCGGCGAGGATAGATTCTCTTTTATCTGCTTCTCTTATCATCTTATAATCCTTGAAATGAACCACGGGGCAACGACCCTTGAGGCTTCTTATAACAGCCGAAGGATTACAGCCGCCTTTTTGAATCCAATATGTATCAACCGTAAAGCCCATAAGGTCAGCAGGGATATCTTCAATAAGAGTTTCCCAAGCGGTTTTTCCATTCTCCATCTTTGCAAACTCAAGGTCGTGATTATGATACATAAAGTATTTGCCCTTTGCCTTGCAGTTCTCCATAAATGGAATGAATTTCTCTTTGAAATCAGCGATAACCTGCTCTAAAGACATTTCTCCATTCCAAAGGTTGGGCATTCCGCCAAGACCAATATATTTGCAATCAAAATCATTATGCTCTTCGATGACATAGTCGCCTGCATTCATAAGCTTATCGGGATTTGTATGGGTTATAACGCATTTGAGACCATATTTTTTCAGCATATCTCTGAGCCATTTAGCGTTATAATCACAGGTTCCCGAAACCTGAACGTATTCATAACCGATTTCGGCAATCTTCTTTAAGGATTCTTCGAAATCCTTTAAATTTTTAGTGTGGTCATGGACTGTGTACATCTGAGCGCCAAGCTTCATTTTTCATTTCTCCTTTAAATAGATAAAATTTAAAGTCCTAAAGACTTAAGATACTTATAGCTTCTCTCGAGGCAAACGAAGGGGTCTTCGCCGAAGCAGTTATCCTGCTCAACGAGGACATATTCCGTTCCCGCTTCCTCGCAGGCCTTTATAATTTCTTTGAAATCGAGGATACCGTCTCCGCAAGCGCAATAGCGACTCTCCTTTTCATCTCTCATAATCTTATAATCCTTGAAATGAACTGCGGGACAGCGACCCTTGAGGCTTCTTATAAGCGATGCGGGATTTGCGCCGCCTTTTTGAACCCAATATGTATCAACTGTGAAGCCCAATAAATCGGCAGGAATATCATCAACGAGATTTTGAAAGAAGGTTTTTCCGTTTTTCATTTTTAAAAACTCGCCGTGATGATTATGGAACATAAAAAGTTTTCCCGCCGCCTTGCATTTTTCCATAACGGGAATATAGTCCTTTTTAAATTGCTCGAGAACCTCCTCGAGCTCCACTTCGCAGTTCCAAAAGTTGCCGCCGATACTGCCAAGACCGATAAGATCGCAACCGAAAACATCATGCTCCTCAATAATATAATCAATAGAATAAAGCATTTTATCGGCTGGCTTAACGTGGGTTAAAACGCACTTGAGATTATATTTTTTGAGCATATCTCTAAGCCACTTTGCATTGTAATCGCAGGTTCCCGAAACCTGAACGTATTCATAGCCTATTTCGGAAATCTTTTTTAAGGATTCTTCGAAATCCTTTAAATTCTTAGTGTAATCATGGACAGTGTACAACTGGGCGCCGAGCTTCATATCTATTTCTCCTTTAAGAAAATGTCGTTACCTTAATTATACTATCTGTTTCCATTTTTTGCAATTACAATATTTTACATATTTTACCCGTTTTTCTTGTATTATTTTTAGATTCAAAGCAAAACTGCATTTTTAAAAAAGGAAATATCGGGTTTTGATTTCCCATTAATATCCAGAGGATATTCTTTTCCTATCATTGGATATTTTGCGCCTGCAAGGTCGTTATAAGGCAATAATTCGACCCTCGAATCTCCGACGAGGTGGGCGATTTCTTTAAGGTTTTCCTCCGAATCGGTGATTCCCGGAATCAGCGGAACTCTTATAACGTATTCCTTATTGGATTTTTGGAGAATTTTTAGGTTTTCGAGAATCAAATCATTATCTACTCCGGTATATTTTTTATGCTCGACGCTATCGGCTAATTTAATATCCATCATAATATAATCGAGCAGATTTATTATCCTCTCGAATACCTGCGGTTTTGCAAAACCGCTTGTTTCTATTGCGAGATGAAGCTTGCCATCAAGCTTTTCGATAACTTCTTCCAGAAATTTCGCCTGCGCTAAAGGTTCTCCTCCCGAAAAGGTTATGCCACCGCCATTTTCATAAAACTCGACGTTTTTGAGGAGCTTTTCTGCAAGCTTTTCTGCGGTTATATCCTCGCCGCAAAGGGAGATGAGCCCCTCGGGGCAGATATGAAGACATCTTTCAAATGGGGCACATTCGGGATGAGAACACTCTTTTTGGCATTTCCCGCAGCCTTTGCACCGCGCGGTTTTAACCATAAGCTGAGAATTAAAGGAGATTCCTTCGGGATTATGGCACCAAACGCAATTTAAAGGGCAACCCTTAAAAAACACAGTTGTTCTGATACCGGGGCCATCGCGGGTTGAAAACTCCTTAATATCGAATATTTTTCCTATCATAATGAATACTCTTGTCTTAAAATAACGTGGTTCTGGAATTCATCATCAAGCTCAACAAAATATGCGCTCCAGCCCCAGATTCTTACAATCAACCTGCGATAGTTTTCGGGATGAAGCTTAGCATCCTTGAGCTTATCGGGGCTGATGGTATTGAGCTGGAACTGGTGACCGCCACGGTCAATAAAGGTTTTTACAAGCTGAGCAAGCTTTTTAACGCCATCCGCTTCCTTAAACATTCCATTATGAAATTCCATAGTTAAAGGTCCGCCATTAATGATTTTACAAAGCTTGGGTTTTGAGAATGATTTTACAACCGAGAAAGGTCCTCCGATTTTCGCAAAAAGGCTCGGAGCATAGTTCGCGCCAAAGGGTTCACCCTTGCGCCTGCCATCGGGGGAAGCTCCCATATCGCGAGGATGCCAGAGATAATACATAGCAGAGCCTGTTCCAACGCGATAAATTCCACCGCGACAGTTTTTGAGGCCTTCAACACCCGCATCGCAAAATTCAGCTAATTTTACAGCGAAATTATCGGCATAATCATCGTCCTGACCCATTTTTGGGGTTTCAAAACGAAGGCGAGCCAAGAATTCATCATAGCCCTCGAAATCAGAATCGAGCGCTTTGATATATTCAGCGGTGGTTATGGTCTTTTTATCAAAAACATGGTAATTAATGGCAGAAAGGCAATCAACTGCACACGAAAATCCCGTTCCGTGGATTCCGAAATTATTATATTTATTGCCCTTTGTTACGTCTTCTGCAGCGGTTATGAGAGAAAGTAAGGGAGCAGGAACGAAATAACCGTTTTTTACCCTATTATGTATCTCTTCGCATTCTTTCCTTATCTCAGCTTTT
>JAZORV010000014.1:0-21740 GCA_045656785.1 Acutalibacteraceae bacterium
TCTTACCGCTTTTATTTTTAACCGTAAGCTTAGGCTTTTTTGCCTTGCCGTTATAAGTGTATTTGATTTTTGAAAGCTCAAATATTCTAACCTTGGCTTTTTTAAAAGCCGAATTACCCTCGGATTTAACTTTGAGCTTCTTCCATTCATCATAGCTTCCCTTGAAATAGATTTTCTTTAAGGCGGAATTTTTGAAAGCGTTTACATCTATGCTTTCTATGCCGCCATAAAGGGTTATCTCTCGGAGCTGTTCGCATCGAGTGAAAGTGTCTTCATATATAGCCGTAACATTTTTTCCGATGGTTATTTTTTGCAAACCCGAATCCAAAAAAGCGCAAGCAGAGAGAAAAGCACCATTAGGAATGGTTATGCTTTTAAGCTCCGTTGTTCCCATGAAGGCTTCTCTTTTAATAGAGGTTATATTATCCGAAAGTGTTATGCTTCGAATATTCGAATGAGCGAACATATTTTCGCTTATAGTTGTTACGCCTTCCGGCAAGGATATGCCCTCGATTCCTGATCGAGCGAACGCAGCAATTCCAATTTTATTTACGGTTGCGGGAATTTTAATTTCTTTTAGACTTTGGCATGCGTTAAATGCCGATCCACCTATTTCGGTTAAGTTTTTCGGAAGCTTAACTTGAGAAAGATCGCTACATTCTGAAAAAAGCGAAATTGAAAGAACTTTAATCTTTTTGGGTAGTTCTATACTATATAACCCTGACTCACTAAAAGCTGCATCGCCTATTTCCGAAACACTTTTCGGGATAACGATATATCGAAGATTCTCACAATCTTTAAAAGCGCCATTCCCGATTTTTTTAACGCCATAGGGAATCTTGACAGTATTCAAGTTTTTGCACCTAAAGAACAGGTCGTTTTCAACGGTTTTGAGGGTGCTTGGAAGAACAGCGCTAACCAATCCGCTGTATTCAAAAGCACCTTCGCCGATTTTTGTTACTCCTTCCGGAATAGAAATAGTTCTTAATTGATAGCAACCGAAAAAAGCCCGCTTCCCAATTGTTTTGAGGCTTTTCGGAAGAACGATAGTTTTTGCCCTCGTATAAGAAAAAGCTCGCTCTCCAATCGAAGCGACAGATTTCCCAAGCTTTACGGTTTCTACATAGCCTCCAAACCTTTGGTCAAAAGCTCTATCTCCGATGGTAATAACGCTATCGGGGATGGTTATACTCTCGAGGTCGGTATCGCAAAATGCATCATTCCCTATTTCAACTACTTTCTCTCCTATTTTTGCATTTTTAAGCTTCTCGCAATCATAGAAAGCGAAATTCCCTATAACCGTTACGCTATTCGGAACAGTTATGCTTTCGAGACTCTTACAATCTGAGAACGTGTAAGCCTCTATTTTTGTTATACCATTGCCGAGCGTTACTTTTTCAAGGTTGTCGCACATCCTAAAAGCCGAAGCTCCAATTTTCTTAACTCTATTTGGAATGCTTATGCTTTTAAGAAAGTCGTTATTCCAAAATGCCGAATGTTTTATTTCGGTAACGCTATCAGGAAGCTCATAATTTGGGGCGTTTTTTAGGGCAAGAAACTTTATAAGCGTGGTTTTTGCTTTATTAAATAAAACCCCGTCTTCCTCCGTATAATATTCATTATCCTTCGAAACAGCAATTTCTTTAAGAGCATCGCAATAACCAAATGCATAATCACCTATTTCTTTAACGCTTGCGGGAATATTGATGCTTTGCAATTTTTTGCAATTAAAAAATGCAGATTCCCCGATTGTTTCAACGCTTGCGGGAATATTAATGCTTTGCAACTCTTCGCAATCGCAAAAAGCGAAATCGCCTATTTTCTTTATGCCTTCGGGAAGAATAACTTTTGCAATACGATAGCTTTTTTTAAATGCATTGTCTTCTATGGAAACAACCGAGTGTCCCTCAATTTCGGAGGGAATCTCTATTATTCCGGATGTTTCCACCGATATGAGCGCCGCGGTTCCATCTTCAAAAAGCTGATATTTTTGGGTGTAAGTTTCAACAAATCTTGTTTCTTCTGAAGCAAAACTCATCGGCACAACAGAAATAACCAAAATCAAGTTCAAAATAAACGCTAATAACTTTTTCATAGAGATCGCCTCCTAACTTTATTTTCCATTTTTATTCTATCATATAAGGAATAAGATGTCAAATTCTGCACAAACGAACCCCTCGGTGCAGACCGAGGGGTTCGTTTGCTTATTTATTGAAAATTTTCAGACCAATTTCCGTTTATAAAAATTTCGAGCATTTCGCCCGATTCGGTTTCGCCGATGATGGAAAGATCCTCTGTTCCTATCATAAAATCTTCATGCACCATAGATTCATTAACCCCCATTTTTCGGCACTCCTCGAGGGTATATTTATCATAATCCTTGATGCAATTTGAAAAGCCTTCGCCGAGAGCTAAATGGCAGGCGGCATTTTCATCAAAGAGGGTGTTATAAAAAAGCAGACCGCTATTTCTGATGGGTGAATCAAAGGGAACGAGGGCACATTCGCCGAGATAATGAGAGCCTTCATCCATATCAATAAGAGATTTGAGGGTCTTTTCGCCCTGCTTTGCGCCGCAGTTTACCGCCCTGCCCTCTTTAAATTCGATAAAAAATTCATCGATTATCTCGCCGCGATAGCAAAGGGGGCGAGAGGAATAAACGATGCCCTCGGCTTCTCCCCTTTTGGGGGTTGTGAAAATCTCTTCGGAGGGGATGTTGGGGTTAAAAAAGTTGCCCAAAAGGGTGTATTCTCCGCCGCCGAGGAAAAGGGCTTCGGGCATTAAGCCTACCTTAAAATCAGTTCCGTTTGCCGATTTATAATGAAGTCTTTCCAGCTTCAAGGAATTTAGCTTATCGCATTTTTTCTTTAGATCCTCGTTATGGCGCATCCAGTTTTCTATAGGATCGCCTATGCTTCTCGAGGTTGAAAGAATCGCCTCCCAGAGCTTTTCCTTGGCTTCAGAAATTGATACCTCGGGGAACATCTTTTTCGCCCATTTTTCGCCCGGAACCGCCGCTATGCACCACTGATATTTATTCTCCATCGCATCCTGGATTTCCTTTAATTTGGCATATCTCGAGCGAACGCGAAGGGCATATTTTTCTCTATCGACCCCCGTCATTCCGTCGGGGTCCTCAGAAAGGAGATAGATCATGCAAGGAAGGGTGTCTCGGCGATGCTCCGCCTTTTTGATTTCCCATTCCTCAACCTTTTCCAAAACCTCATTCGAGCGGTTATTTATATGAATTTTATCGAGGGGCTGATAATTCCATTCAACCTCGACCTTGCTTGCGCCCTCGCGGTATGCGATTTCAACAACTGTTTTCACAAATTCAGGCTCATCGAGGTCTGCCCTGATGGTGACCTCCTGCCCCTCTTTCAAATTGATGCCGACCTTAACTATAAGCTCGGCATAGCTATATAAAACGCTTTTATCCATTCTTTTCTCCTATTTGATTTTTCTCGATTCCTCGATCTTCATAAGCTTTCTCTCATCGGTTTCGAGATAATCGAGAAGCTTTTCGGGATCATCAAAAAATTGGCAAAGCTGCATTGTGGCTTGTTTCATAAAATTTCCATCGACCGCCGACTGAAGCATTGCTTCAAGATGGTTATAATAACCATTTATATTATAAACCGCAATCGGTTTATTATGCCTGCCGAGAGAACGCAAGGTTAAAATCTCGAAAAATTCATCAAAGGTTCCGATGCCGCCGGGCGTTACGATAAACGCATCAGATTTTTCCTCCATTATCTGCTTTCTTTCGCGCATGGTTTCGGTTGAAATAAATTCCGTACAGCCCTCGAAATAAACGCCGAGCGCATCAAAAAAGGTTGGGGCAATTCCGATAATCTCCCCATTTTCGCGATACGCGCCGCGAGCAACTGCGCCCATCATTCCATTTTTGCCGCCCCCGAAAACAACTGCATGGCCTCTTTTTGCCATCGCTTCGCCAAGCTCCTCGGTTTTTAAAACGATATCCTTTTCAATCTCTGTGCTGGCGGCGCCATAAACGCATATATTCATAAATTCTGCTCCTTTAAATTCAAGCTTTCATTATTTAAAACTGCCGAAACAAGCTCTTCGCCCTTATATTCGAGCTTGAGGGAAAAAAATGGAGTTTCGGGGCTTTCGATAAGCCTCAAAAATATCTTATCCCCTATCCAGATAGGAAGGTTATATATCTCCTTTTTATCGACCCACTGAAGCTCCCCTTCCGGGCAATCCTTTTTTAATTCGCCCGAAAAAGAATATGCCGAAAAGATATGCATATATTCGGTTTCCCATTTATCGCTGATGAAGGTTACGATGCCTCGAAGCCGATAATCCTCCAAAATGAGACCTGTTTCCTCCCTCGTTTCGCGGAATGCACATTCCTCGGGGCTTTCCTTTTCCTCAAATTTTCCGCCCGGAGCCACCCATTTATCCTCATTCACGTCATTCTTTTTCTTAATTCTATGCATCATAAGATACTTATTATCTCGCTCGATATGAACGAGGGTTGAGTTCTTCATAGCGTTCTCCTTTTAAGAAAAATCAAAAACAGCTCTGCCCTCTTCGAGCTTTAGCGCCGCATCAAAGGGCTTTCCGTTTTTGGAAATAAATCCTTGAATTTTAGCGGTTTTTCCGCTTTCGAGCAGCATTTTCGCATTGCTAAGGGAAATAACCCTTTTGCAGATAGTTCCGCTGATTTTGAATTTACAGCCTTCCTTATAGCCCATGCAACCATAGCCATATCTGCCCTTTAAAACCTCTTTTCCACAAATCGGGCAGATCCCGACCTTATCTCCATAAAATCCGTTATCGGTATCGGTTTCGGGCGGAAGCGATTTCTTTTGGAACACCTCGGCTATCTCGCTCTTTGCAAGGCTGACGCTTTCTTCGAGGGACATATCTCCTCTGAAAACCGATTTGAGCGCCTTGCCGACTGTGCTCGTTTTGTATTTATCCATCGAGATATTCATATAAAGGAGCGATTCTATAAGATATTCTCCGCCGGGGAGAATCTTATAAACATCCTTTTTGAGCTCGATATATTGGCTGTTTATCGCATTATCGATGATGCCCGTTCTCGTGGCTTCTGTTCCAAGCTCGAGTCCCTCAAACATCGCGCGATAATCCTCAGCATCATCCTCAATTCCCTCTTCCTCTCGCTCTTTGGCGGCGGCTTTTTCCTCCTTGAAGGGGTTTTTGAGGTAGTTATTAAGGGTTTCTATCGTGTAATGCTTAGGCGGAGTTGTTTCCTTTTCCTTAGGCTCGAACTTATGATTGACCTCATCGCCAACCTCTAAGGGCGGAAGGATTTTATCCGACTTTGTATAGTCGTCATATTTCGTCCAACCCTTTTCCAAAATGACGGTTCCTTTTAAGGAAAACTCCTCATAATCCCCGACTTTTATTTTGAGCTCGCTTTTGTTAATAACGCAGTCTTCCGCGCAGAAAACCGCAACAAAGCGTCGCAAAATCGCGCTATAAACCTTAAATTCGCTTTCCGATAAGCGGTTTTTATCGGGTATCTTATATGTTGGAGTAAGCGCAGAATGGGACTCGATTTTTTTATCGTCAAAAATAGTCTTTTTATCCTTAAATTCAACAGGATATCCGAGCTTTTCAACCGCCGCAATGATATCCTTAACCTTATCCTTTTCATTGGTTGCGAGATATTCCGAGTTAGTTCGAGGATAAGTAACGTAGCCTTCCTCATAAAGCTTCTGAACGATTTTCAAGGATTCATCCATCGGCATTTTATATTTTTTTCCGAGCATATTCTGAAGCTTTGAAAGAGAATAAAGCTTTCCGGGATTTAGGGTATCCTTCTTGCTCTTTTTATCAATAACCACTGCCTTCGCCTCGTTATACTTCTCACAGAGCGCGAGGGCTTTATTTTTTTCGTTTTTAGAAAATTTATGTTTGCTTTGAAGCTCAACGACAGCGCCATTAGTTTCTTCTGCGCTCACGGGAGAATAATATATCTCGGGAACGAAATTTCTTATCGCCATATCCCTATCGTAAATTGCCTTAACTATCGGCACGATAACCCTTCCAACGCGAAGCAGAACTCCCGTTTTGAGGGTTGCAAATCTTGTTAGATTAACTCCGTAAAGCCAGTCGATATAGGTTCTTGCGAAGCCTTCCGAAGCAAGGTTTTCATATTCTGATTCTTCCTTCATTTCGCCCAGCGCTTTGTTAACCGTTTTTGGGGTTTGGTCAGGCAGCCAGAGCCTATAAAAGGGTTTTTCGCTCTTTAATGCGTTCATAACGCAGAGCCTTATAATAATTTCGCCTTCTCTATCCGAGTCGCCCGCGTTTACGATTTTTTCAACGTCGGGCCTATTGCATAAATCCGAAATTATGCCGAACTGGCGCTCTATCCCGCTATCGACTTTACCGCTTTTATCCCTTTTTAATTTAAAGCGAAATTCCTCAGGGAAGCAAGGAATATTCTCCATAGACCATCTGCCCGAAGAGGTAGCGCCGGTATAATCCTCGATATCGCAAAGAGAAAAAAGATGACCGAATGCCCAGGAAACAATATATCCGTTTCCCTCAAAATAGCCGTTTTTCTTAGCAAGTGTTCCGCCGATTCCCGCAACGATATTTCTCGCAAGGCTCGGCTTTTCGGCAATTATCAAAACCATCTCTCTTCTCCTTTCTTTTTATCTGTATTTTTTAGTTCGCTTAATTTTGAAGCCTTCTCCATCATCCTTCTGTCTGCTTTTTCTTATATCCTTGAATATAGAAATAAGCAATAAAACCACAACAACTATTCCCAAAGCAGAAACAAAAAAGGCAAGAATAGCATAGAAAATTCCGAGCGCGCCGCCCTCTAAAAGGGAAGAAACAAGCTCCTTATTATCCTCGATTTCAAGAGAATCGAGAACGTCGCGGACGGTTTCATATTCCGAATCGGAAAGCTCGGTTTCGCTTCCGTAGTAATTAAGAACGTAGTATTTTCCGTTTTTTATCGTTACGTATTGAAGAGATACGTAGGGCTCCTCCTCGCTCGAGGGATGGAAAAGCTCATAAAAGCGCTCGTTTGCGCTGTTTTCTATTGTAACGCCGGTATAGCCCTTAAGCCCCATTTTTTCCGCAAGACTTCTCAAACTATCGTTTCCGATATCAGATAAATATCCTATCTGCTCGGAAAGGTCGGTTGAATAGGATGAGAGCGAAAACTGCATACTATTGCTACCATTAGCGGCAAAATAGAGAATGTTCCCCTTTTCCATAAAGCTTGAAAAAGAATCCTCAGAAAATCCGAGCTCCTCGATATATTCCGAATTATCGGAAACGCTTGAAGCATCTATAACAATATATTCCTCGGGGAATTTTATCTGCACCTCTTCCCCACGGTTTAAGAGAAATACCGCCGCTACCACACCGAAGACAATCAGCGCGATAATCGAGATTATCATTATAATCTTCGCCTTTAATTTCATTTCCCTTTTCTTCCTTCAAAAATTAATCTATGTTATTTTGCCTTTTGGCGGCAGTTAAGGTGTTTTGCATCAAGGTTGCAATAGTCATGGGGCCAACACCGCCCGGAACGGGGGTGATGGCGGAGCATTTCGGCTCACAAGCGGCAAAATCAACGTCTCCGCAAAGCTTACCATCAAGCCTATTCATTCCAACGTCGATAACAACTGCGCCTTCCTTCACCATATCCGCAGTTACGAAATTTGCCCTTCCAACTGCCGCAACAAGGATATCTGCTTCTCGGCAAATTTCCTTAAGATTTTGCGTTTTACTATGGCAAACAGTAACTGTGGCGTTGCTATGAAGGAGCAACATTGCCATCGGTTTTCCAACTATATTTGAGCGACCTATTACGACTGCATGCTTGCCCGCGGGGTCGATTCCCTCGTATTTCAGCATTTCCATAACTCCTGCGGGGGTGCAGGGAAGGAAATCAAAATCGCCTATCATAATTTTGCCAACGTTAACGGGATGAAAAGCATCAACGTCCTTTTCATAAGAGATCGAATTGATAACCGTTTTTTCATCCAAATGGCGGGGAAGAGGGAGCTGACAGAGGATTCCGTTGATTTTATCATCGGCATTTAATTCCTCAATAACCGCCAGAAGCTCCTCTTCGGTTGTGCTTTCGGGGAGCTCGATTTTTCTGCTGTAAAATCCAACAGTTTCGCAAGCGAGCTCTTTATTTCTTACGTAAACCTGCGACGCGGGGTCTTCGCCGACGATGATAACCGCAAGCCCCGGGGTTACGCCCTTTTTCTTAAGCTCTATGACCTCGTTTGCAACCCTCGATTTTACCGCCGCGGAAATTTCCTTTCCATTTATAAGCTTAGCCATCTATCTCCTGCTCCTCTTCCTTTTCTGCTTCTTCTTGAGGCTCTTCTACTGCTATTTCTTCCTCAATAGCTTCCTCTAAAATGGGTGTATATTCCTCGGAATCGCTCTGCTTTCTCTTGGCCTTTAGATAAAGAGTTACCAAAAGGATAGCGCAAACAAGGGCAATAAGGAAGGAAAGCACCTGCGAAACCCTTAGGCTTCCAAGCATAAGGCTATCCGTTCTGATACCTTCTATAAAGCCTCTGCCGATGCCATAGATAACGCCATAAGAAAGGATGAGCTGACCCTTAAAGGCTCTTCTCTTGAGCATATAATTAAGAATCAAGAAACCAATCGTGCAAAGAATAAATTCATATAAAAAGCAAGGGTGAACAGGCAAGCTCGGATCGAAGCCCTCCATTTGGACAGAAAGCCCATTTTGGAAGGTTGAATGAGATGAGCCCTCGGAATACATTCCCCAAGGAAGAGTAGTATTAGTTCCGAAAGCCTCCTGATTGAAGAAATTGCCCCAACGGCCTATTGCCTGACCGATAAAGAGACCGGGGGCAACGAGGTCGATAGTATCCAAAAGGTTGAACTTTCTCATTTTGCAGGAAATCACAGCGCCTATCATAGCGCCGATTATTCCACCATAAATAGCAAGACCGCCATCATGGAAATTGAAGAAATCAGCGAAGGTTACCGTATCTGAGAAAATAATATAATAAGCTCTTGTGCAGATAATTGCGATGGGGGTGGTTATAATAACTCCATCTAAAAGCTTATCCTTATCTATCCCTAAATGCTTCGCTCTGTTCATTCCGTAAAGGAAGGCGAGCAAAAAGCCCAAAGCGATAAGAATACCATACCAATAAACGTCCCAACCATTTTCGCCTATAGGCAAAGTAAAGGCAACGGGATCAATATAAAATTCTAAACCGAAAAAAGAAACAGCAGTCATTTTTTATTCTCCTTTCACAACCGATAAAGCCATATTTTCTTCTTTTATAAGCTCGAGGCAGCCTTTAAGGTCATCTGCCTTTATATTTTTCAAAGCCTCGATATCGTCGTAAGCCCCGCTGCCTGACACTGCGGCTGAAACGAGGCGCGAGGCAACCGACTGAACGTTATCAAAGCTCATAACCGCCTCAC
The DNA here is from genome assembly GCA_045656785.1 of Acutalibacteraceae bacterium. Classification (GTDB taxonomy): domain Bacteria; phylum Bacillota; class Clostridia; order Oscillospirales; family Acutalibacteraceae; genus UMGS1532. The sequence goes on from JAZORV010000014.1 coordinate 9,448, forward strand.
CATATTTTGATCTGCGAATTGCTTCAAAAAGCTCGGTATCGAGCCCCTCTTCTCGCATTTTTTGGGCTTCCTTTAATATCTCCTCTGAGATTCGCTTTCCGTTTTTGCCCTCGCCGCCGATAAGAACGCAGGCAACGTCTCGAGTAACAAAATATTCCGAATCGAGCGAGGCTCCGATAAGCCCTTCATCCAAAAGCTTTTTATATAAGGGCGATGCTTTGCCGGCAAGCATTTCGAGCAAAATTTCCATTTCTATCTGCCTTTTTGGAGGCGCGTAGCCCTCGGCAACGTCCTTGAAGCCTATCATAAAAAGCTCTTCCGATACTGCAAGCCTGCATTCGGTATAGGCTTCCTTTATTTCCTTTGGCTCATCCGATTTTATTCTCTCGATTTTAACCCCTTCTCGAGCCTTGAGATTTTCATTTATGAGCCTTAAGATATTCTCCTCATCGATATCCCCAACAAGCACAAGAAACATATTTTCAGGGTTATAAAAGGTGTTATAGCATTCGTAAAGGAGCTTATCATCGATATGCGAAATTGATTGTACGGTTCCTGCGATATCGATTCTAACGGGGTTTTTATGATATAGCGCCCTCAAAAGATTGAACATAACCCGCCAATCGGGGCTATCATCATACATTACTATCTCCTGGCCTATAATTCCCTGCTCTTTTTTAACCGTCTCGGCGGTGAAATAAGGGCTTGAAACAAAGCCTAAAAGAATTTTCAGATTCTCTTCAAAATTTCCCGAGCAGCCGAAAAGATAGCAGGTTTTATCGAAGCTCGTATAGGCATTGGCATAAGCGCCCGTTTTTGAAAAAAGTTCAAACGCATCAAGCTCCTCCGATTCGAAAAGCTTATGCTCCAAGAAATGAGCAATTCCTTCGGGAACGGATACGGGAGGTTCTCCGTTTTTTGAAAAATCGGTATCTAAAGAGCCATAGACAGTTCCGAAAATTGCATGATACGAAGAAAAACCGGGCTTATTTGCGATATATATGCGAAGCCCGGAGGGGTGGCGGTGAAGGCTATAACCCTCTCCCAAGGTTTCATCCTTGATTCTTTCTATCATTTCTTATCCTCCCCTTTCAGCAAATAAGTTGCGATATGGCGAACGCCCTTTGCCGCATTAATAACGTCCTCTCTCGAAACTTCTTTGATAAGCTCTGCGAACTGCTTGGGGCTTAAGGGCAATTCCTCATGCATTCTCGAGCCATACCAACCATCCTCGGTTGAAATTTTATCGGCAGAAGAATTGAGGGATTCGCAGATGCTCAGAATCGAGGAGTTGAGGGTTTCATCCTCGAAGTTTCCTTTTTGAAGTTCCTCTAATTGCTCAAGTATTGCAAGCTTTGCTTTCTCGGCATTTTCATCGTTAACACCCGATTCAACCTCCATAAGCCCTTTTCTTCTATAGGTTCTTGCCGAGCAATAATAGCAAAGGCTCATCTTTTCTCTGACAACCGAAAACAGCTTTGAATAGGTTCCGCCGCCGAATATATCTCCCATAACGGCAATAGCGGCAGTTTCTCTATCCGAGCCCATAATCGGCAATCTGAAGCCCAAAACGAGCTTGCCCTGAGTTATATTCATCTTTTCTGTTTTCTCAATTTTTTCTCTGTTTTCCTTAATTTCAGCGCATTGGAATTTATGCCTTTTTCCGCCCTTAAACAGAGAGAGAAAGTCGTTTATTTTTTCCTCGGAATATTCGGGCGCGGTCAGAGTTATCCTAACGGCCGATTCATCCATAAGCCTGTGAAAAGCCCTGTAGAGGCTTTCGGGAGTTGCATTTTCTACGACATCTAACGAGCCGTAAGGAGAATTTCCATAAGCCTCGCCCTCAAAAAGCAGAGCTTCCATTCGCTCCTTCGCAAAAATGCGTTTTTCATTCTCTCTGGATGCAAGCTTTTCCTTCCAGATTCTTTTGATTCTTTCAGTATCGCTCTCCCTAAAGGATTCGCCCACTGTTTTCGGTTTAGAAAGCATACTGTAAAAAATATTCAAAAGGCAGGAAAAGGGCATATCATCAATGCCAAGCTCATCCGAAATTGAGCGAGCATAAATGGTTATAACCTGATTATCGCCGATTTTTTCAACCGCCGAGGATATATCGGCGCCATAAAGCCTTTTAAGCTCCTTCTCTAAAACTGAGGGCTCGGGATATTTTTCCGAGCAAGAGCTGATAAGCTCCGCCGCCATGGCATTTTCGGTTGCGGTTTCTTTTTTTAAGGGAAGCATAAATCGAATGCTCAAAAGCCTCGATTTAAAGCGGTTATTTCTTATAAAACAGGCGGAAACGCCCTCTTTATTGCTAAAAACTTGCATATTTTCCTCCGAAAAACTTTATATAAAATAATTATACCACAAATTGCCTCCTTTGACTACTATATTTTATAAACATTTTGAATATATTTTCCGTTTTCAGGAAAAATAAAACCAAAAACCTTTAAAGGAGCAAAAAATATGAAGCTTTCAGCCGATATAACCGCCAATACCCTGATGATAGACAAGATTTTGCAGCCGCAAAAAAGCTTTGATATCATCAGGCGCGATTTTTTAGTTGGGGGAAGGATGGCAACCCTTTATTTTATCGATGGCTTTATCAAGGATGAAATGTTTGAAAAGGTTATGGAATTTCTTTTCAAAATCACCCCCGACCAGCTCGAGGGAATAAACACTATGGAAAAATATATGCTCTCTCTTATGCCCTACGTTGAAGTGGGGCACGAAGCCGAAACGAATCTTGTTATAACCCAGATTCTATCGGGCCCTGCCGCCCTTCTCATAGATGGAATCGAGAATGCTCTGATAATCGACGTCAGGCAATATCCCGTTCGCTCGATCGAGCAGCCCGAAAAGGACAGGTCGTTAAGAGGCAGCCGCGATGGATTTGTTGAGACCCTTATTTTTAACACCTGTATGCTTCGCCGCCGCATAAGAGACCCGCGGCTTCGAATGGAATATCTTCAGATAGGCAGCTCCTCGAAGGTTGACCTTTGCATAAGCTATATCGAAGGAAAGGCGGATGAAAAGCTTATAAAAAGGCTTCGGGAACGCCTTAAAAAAATCGACCTCGAGGGAATTTCCATGACCGCCGAAGCCATCGCCGAAAAGCTGATTCCAACCTCGTTTTTCAACCCCTTTCCAAAGATCCGCTTCTCCGAGCGCCCCGATTACACCTCCGCCTGCCTAATTGAGGGCAAGATTGCGCTTTTTATGGATAATTCTCCCCTCGTTATGCTTTTCCCAACGAGCTTTGTCGATTTTATGAAGGAGACCGACGACTATTATTTCCCGCCCTTAACGGGAAGCTACGTAAGAATAGTTCGCCTTGTTATCTCCATTTTCACCGTTATTTTAACCCCCCTAACTCTGCTTTTATTGAATAATCCCTCTTATCTTCCCGAATTTCTCGAATTTTTGCGCCCAAAACAAGCGGCGGCGCTCCCCATCTTCGCCCAATTTTTGCTTCTTGAGCTGATAATAGACGGCCTTCGCCTCGCCTCCTTAAACACGCCCGACAGTCAGTCGAATTCGCTGGGTATTATCGGCGGTCTTCTGCTTTCGGAATTTGCGGTTAATGCAGGGTGGTTCGTTCCCGAGGCGATAATCTATATGTCCTTCGTTGCGATAGCGAGCTATTCCCAGCCGAGCTTCGAGATGGGCTATGCCATGAAATTTCTCAGAATTTTCACCCTCGTTTTAACCCAGCTTTTCGGGCTTTACGGATTCATCGGGGGCTTCGCCATCGGATTTTTAACTATGGCTTTTTCCAAAACCCTCTCGGGAAACAGCTATCTTTATCCCCTCATCCCCTTTGACCCGAAGGAGTTTTCAAAGCTGTTTATAAGACCGAAAATCAAGAAATAAACCGCGCTCAAATTTTATAATAAAAGAAAAAACTAAGGTTATTTTTACAAATCACCTTAGTTTTTTTAATTAATTTAATTTTGAAAAAAGCTTATTCAAAACATCTTCGCCCTTTGCCATTACCACGGGCGCGAGCATCGCACTTGTGGGTTTAAGACGCAGAACCGCCCCTTGTCTTTTTAGATAAAAGCCAAAATATAAAGCCTAACGTAAAATACAAAAAGAAAATAATTATATTTACTGTCAACAACAGCGGATTTTTTTCAAATCCTCCCAGAAGATAAGCTATAACTACTGCTACAACAAGAGCTCCAATATACCAAAGCAAATCTTTTAAACAAATATTTTCTTGCTTGCTTTTTTGTTTCTTCTCTTCTGCAAAAAGCATTATTCCCCTAATCAAAAGAACGCAACTGCTTAAAAATAGCCCTGTAAAAAAAGCTTTATTCCCTGCATTTTCATGATCAATAAAATATACAAAATCGAACAATGACATAATAACCATAATCACTCTAAAAATAACATAATAAATTAATTTATTCATATTAACCACCTCAAAACTTCTTCCATGTTCCAGAACTGGTATCAAGCATTGCAGATTTATTTTTTGGTTTCACGCTAACCGTCCCCTGTCTTTGCGCAGTTTTACTGCTCTTTTGATTTCACGCTAACCATTCCCTGTATTCTTTCCTGTCTTCTTTGCCTTCTTCGCTAAAATCCAATAGATAAACCCTAGTATTATCAGCAAAAAGTAAACGACAAAATCAATAATTATCAATGGTAAATATTTTTCATTATACCCCCAAAAACACACTACCGTCATTGCTGCGCCAAGAGTAATGCATAACAAAATCAAATCTGTCAAACGAATATCCTCATGATGCTTTTCGGCATTCCTTTGTTTAAGAAAAGATACCAATTCTTTTGCAAAAAGACCTGCTTCAATCAGAAGCAATGTTCCAAAATGCGAAATTTTCCTCACTTCTCCTTCAATAGCAATCAAATATATAAAACTCACTAGCCATAACGATGCTATACATCCTCTTAAACATAAATAATACGCAAATTTATTCATAACTGTTTCCTCAAAACTTCTTCCATGTTCCAGAACTGGTATCAGGCATTGCAGATTTATTTTTTGGTTTCACGCTAACCGTCCCCTACCTTTTTTTACTCCATTCGCCAATCATAGCTATCTTCTACCACGTCAAGTTCTATTCCGTTTATAACAACGGTTCTTTCATCGACCCACGCTATTTTGGCTTCTTCGCAATGATATTCCCAATAAATATTTCGCTTTTCGCCTGTTGATACCGTTTCCGCCTCGCATCTGACAGCATAATCAACAGTAGCACCACCATTACAAAGATATGCATTAACGCGATATTCCCCGTCGGGAGATACAGAGGTTTTCATAAACTCCCCTTGAGGCAAAGTGCTCATACATGACGTTGCCAACATAATAAAAAATACGATAAAAATAGATAATATGCCTTTTTTCATCTTTATCCTCGCTTAAAAACCTTCATTAAACAGGTCTTCTTCCCAATCTAGTATAGTCAGCTTTCCATCGCTGAAACCCAACGTAACTTTTACCCCCATGTCAGCGCAACCCGCTATAAGTTCACCGTCCTTATCATAACCTTCGTATTCGTACTCATAATAAGCATATATTTTATTAAAACCAAAAACCAAAAATAATGGTGTTCTATCATATTTTTCTTTTGCACATTCATCTCTTATTTCAAAATTTTCTTGTGGGTTTATCCAACGGTAATTTGCCTTACTTACAATAACGTCATTATTTAAAGACGTATATTGTTTACTGTTTATTATGCCGTCCAATGCATTGTTTATTTTTATACTAAAGAAAATATATGAAATTAAGTAAACTACGAAAAATATTGCAACTATAATAATCCCTATTTTAATCATTTTTTTCTTGGTAACCATATTTCATCGCAAACCTTCCTTGTCTTTTCTATCATATTCTGCATAGTATTCTTCGGGAGAAGACACCTCCGTCAAACTATCAAAGGTTGCAGTTCCTGTATACCAATCCAACTCTTCTCCAAAATTTTCATAAATTGTTTCTAATTCATCATAATATTCAACGGCTTGTGTGTCAAATTCTAAACTCAAATATTTAAGATTACGAGCTTCTACTTCTTCGCAAAGTATTGCATAATCTTCTGTATATGTGATAAAAACATAACGACCTTCAAGAATTGGGCATTCCATAGGGTGGACATCATCCATCTCCCAATCGCTATAAAGTTGATCGTCTTCTATCTTGCACAGCAAAGATTCTGAAAAAGAAAGACCAAAAAAGATGTAATTTTTAGGTAATTTTATATCTTTTGAATCAAAGGTAAGGTTATAAGCCTCTCCAACCTCTGCTTCATGATATTCTTTGATATTGAACATTTTATCGAAAGCATAATCGCAACCTCCAAAAAGAACACACGCCACCATCAAAACACAAACAATTATAGCAAGCTTTTTATTTTTCATTACATTTCCTCTTAAAAATGATTCGTAACCTTAGTTCACATTTTAATTATACTCCCATATTTTTCTTTTTTCAAGGGAGATTGTCGGATTTTTTGTAGTTAGGGTGTAGAAAAATCGTAGTGGAATTTTGTGCAATTTCACTAAACGCAAAAAACCTCCCTTGCGAGCAATCGCAAGAGAGGTTAAGCTTAAAGCATTATTATTCGTCGTAATATTCTTCTGCGTAAACATCAGTTGAATAAGGTCCGTAATGATAGCCGATGCCTGCAAGGCCGCCGAATACAACGTCACCGTCGTCATCGATAACGCTATAGGTTTTGCCATCAAGAGAAACCACTGCATAGCCATCATCATAGAAGCTGGAAGCGCTCGAATACATCGGATTGATAACCCATTCGCCATCATCATCGATAAAGCCCCATTTTCCGCCCGAGCGAGCGCATGCGAGACCATTCGAGAAGGCATTTACGTTATCAAACTGAGGATTGATTACCCATTCGCCATCATCATCAATGAAGCCATATTTATCGCCATCCATAGACGCGTATGCGATGCCATCCTCAAAATAGCCAACCTCTTCAAAAATGGGGTTGATAGCCCATTCGCCATCATCATCTATAAAGCCCCATTTATCGCCATCCATAGTTGCGGCGGCAAGGCCTTCATAGAAGCCCGAAGCTCTTTCATAAACGGGATTTATCTCCCATTCGCCATCATCATCAACGAAGCCCCATTTATCGCCCGATTCAACAGCGATCATATCTTCGCCGAAATAACCTGTGTTGGTAGGTGTGAAGTTTTCAAACTGAGCGTTGATTATCCAATCACCATCTTCATCAATGAAGCCTGTTTTATCGCCCATCTCTACAGCGGACATTCCCTCATTGAAGCCATAGAAATCTTCAAACTGAGGGTTGATTACCCAGTCACCATCGGTATCGATAACGCCGTATTTTCCGCCCGAGGCAACTATTGCCAAGCCTTCTTCATTGAAGGGGCGAGCAGAAGAGAACTGAGCATTGATAGCCCATTCGCCATCATCATCGATATAGCCCCAGTTAGAGCCCATATATACTGCGGCAAGGCCATATGAGAAGCTGCTTGCGCTTGTATACTGAGGATTGATAACCCATTCGCCATCATCATCGATATAACCATATTTTCCGCCCGATTTTACGAGGGCAAGGCCATCCTCGGTGAAGTTTTCTGCAGATTCAAACTGAGCATTGATAACCCAATCACCATCATCATCGATATAGCCCCAGTTTGAGCCCTGTCTTGCCTTGGTTAAGCCATTAACAAAGAGGTTGTTTTCAATTTTCTCTTCGCCGCCACAGAAGATGCTGAATATTGCCACCAAAACGATAATAGCGGCAACTGCGAGAGCAACGAAAGGAATAAGAGCCTTGATATTAAATTTTGCAGCAGGAGCGCCATCGGGAGCAGCAGGAGCTTCAACTACGGGAGCTTCAACCACGGGAGCTTCAACTACGGGAGCTTCAACTGCGGGAGTTTCCTCTACAACAGGAGCCTCTTCAACCACGGGAGCTTCCTCTACAATGGGAGCCTCAACGGGCTTTCCGCATTTTGTGCAAAATTTTGCGCCTTCCTCGAGCTGATTTCCACAGCCTGTACAAAAAAATGCCTTTTGTTCATCCATTTTTCTATCCCCTCTCGGAAAAATTTCAAATCGGTTATAAATATTCAACCGTTTTAATAATTATACATAAATTAAAAGAATATGTCAATAATTATTACAGTATTTTAACAAAAAAGTCGGCCCTCGAAGTCTTCCAAAAGATCCTTCGCAGACCGATTATTTCTTCTTATTTTTTCTCTTTAAAAATAGCGCAATAATTATCACCGCAATCAAGATTCCTGCCACAGAGCCCAAGGCATCGATCCCGACGTCCATAAGCCTCATCGCCCTTCCCGGAACGAAATTTTGATGGATTTCATCCGTTAAAGCGTAGCCGACAGAAGCAAAAAAGGAAATTCCAAGCTTCGTTCCTTTCGAACTTTCGAAATGGCTGAAAAAGAAGAGATACGCTCCGCCCAAAAGGGCATATTCCGAAAAATGTCCTAATTTTCTGATGATAATTGTTAAAATATTAATATTCTCTCGGCTTTTCTCAATTCCGAAAGCATTCGCCACCACTTCTACAACGCCGCCACTCGTTTCAGAGGAAGCTTCGGCAGGCTGTGAGGAAAAGAGAAAAATCATAAGCATTATAAGAACGCATACCGCCGAAACCACAAAAAGGCTCTGGCGGTTTCCTATTTTTTCTCTCATTTTTTCGCAAGCTTATGGCGAGAGCCATCGGGCTCTTGAATAACAATGCTATCGAGCTGACTTGTGAGGCTTCTTTTGAAGGAATCTATATATTCCCTTCTCAAAACCTTCTGCTCTTCCAATTCCTCGGGAGTTAAGCCCTCGGCTTTTTGCTTGCGAGCAAGTTCGTTTATGCGCTTCATTTTTTCTTCTGTCATAAAATTTCTTCCATTTCTTAATGAGTTTTCTCGTATATTATATACCATATCTCCCACTTTCGCAATTCTTTTTTAAGATTCGGTTGAAAAAAGGAGGAAAATCGGGTAAAATTAAATAAAACAACAAAGGAGGCGGATATTTTGAAAAAGGGGATTGCTCTTATTTTGATTATTTGCTTATTATTTTCCTTTTCCGCCTGCAAGCCTTCGGAGGAAACGACCTCTCGCTCAGGTATATTTTTTGATACCTTCGCAAAGCTTTCGGTTTTCGGCGCGGATGATGGACTTCTTGATTCCGCCTTCAAGCTTTTAGAAGAATATGATGAGCTTTTATCGAAGGATTCTTCTTCGAGCGACGTTTCCCGACTTAATTCGGCAAACGGAAAAGAAATTCAAATAGATGAAAAAACCGCCGATATTATTAATTCCGCCCTTCAATATGAAAAGCTTTCGGATGGCGATTTTTCCATTACTCTTGGCGCTGTTTCAGAGCTTTGGGATTTTGGAAGCGAGGGCGCATCTGTTCCAAAAAAAGCTGACCTCGATAAAGCTCTCGAAGCCTCAAAAAACGGCGAAATAATTCTTAACGGAACCAAAGCCCGCCTTACAAACGGCGCTTTGCTCGACCTCGGCGCTTTTGCTAAGGGCTATATCGCGGACGAGATAAAAAAGCTTTATGAAAAGGCAAACAAAAGCGGAATTATCGACCTCGGCGGAAACATTCTCGCTGTAGGTGAAAAGCCCTCGGGAGAAGCCTTTTCCATAGGAATCAAAGACCCCGAAAGCCCTGACAGAATAAAATTCACCCTATATTCGGAAGCGATTTCGGTTGTAACAAGCGGAATCTACGAGCGAAATTTCATCGAAAACGGAACGCTCTACCATCATATTTTAGACGTTGATTCAGGCTTCCCTGCCGAAACCGGGCTATCGAGCGTAACGGTTATCTCCCCTTCTTCATCCTCTGCGGATGCCCTTTCAACCACCCTTTTTTGCAAAGGCATTGACGAGGGCTTAGTGCTTACAGAATCCCTCAAAAACACCGAGGCGATTTTTATAGATAAAGATGGCGAGGCTCATCTTTCCTCGGGACTCTTTTTAGATAAAGATAAAATATATTTTAAATAGGTTTAAATCGGCGGTTTATTTCATTCAAAACCGCCTTTTTGTTTGCCGACCACATCGGCGCTATCAGGCTTTTCTTGGCACCATCCCCCGTTAAACGATGAACGACTACGCTTTTCGGGATAATTTTCAACGCTCGCTCGAGAACATCGAGATACTCTTCCATCTCAAACGCTTCAAACTCACCTTTTCTATACATTCTTGCAAGCTCTGTTCCCTCAAGAACGTGCAAAAGCTGAAGCTTGATGCCATCGACCTTTCTATCTACTGCATACTGAACCGATTCGAGCATATCCTCGAGCGTTTCTCCCGGAAGCCCTAATATTATATGCAAAACAATCTCTATGCCCTCGTTTTTAAGGCGCTCTATCGCATCATCGAAGGCCTCAAGCCTCGAGCATCTGTTAATAAGCTCGGCGGTGGATTCCTTGGCCGATTGCAATCCTAATTCAACCGTCAACGGTTTTATTTTTTTCACCTCACGAAGGATTTCCATTATCTCCTCTCCGAGGCAATCGGGCCTTGTTGCAACCGATACTTCGGCAACGCTTTCATCCCTCGCGGCAAACAGGAAGGCTTCTTTTATTTTTTCGGGATCGCCATAGGTTGAAGTAAAGCTACCGAAATAGGCAACGTATTTGCCTGATTTTGCCTTAGCGCTTACGAGCTCCTTCGCTTTTATCATCTGCTCTTCTATCGGATCAGATGCGTTTCCCTTAAAATCCCCCGAGCCCATAGAGCAGAAAATGCAACCGCCCTTTCCGAGCTCGCCATCCCTATTCGGGCAGGTGGTGGCAGAAGAAAGGGATATTTTATAAACCTTGCAACCGTATTTTTCCCGAAGATGAGAATTGTAAGACCTATATTCCGTCATAAACGCTCTCCCCTTCGAGCTGAGTTTCAACCTCGTTTACAAGGCGCGAAAGGTATTCGAGGCTTGAGGAATGAAGCGAGATATCCGAATCCTTCTGCTCCTTAGCGGCGCTGTAAGCCTTCGAAAAATCAAGCTCTGCAAAAGCGGCGGCGGTTGCGATATCCACGTCATCTCCCCCGAATTTGAGATCCTCCAATATGCCATCATAGAGCTTCAAAACCCTATAAAGGCTCTTTTTTATAAATTCCGCGGTATATCGACGAAGGTTTTCATCATCAAGCCTCTCGGATAAAAGCATTATTGTTTCAAGGGTTCTCACAAGGCTTCTCTGCCTTTGAGCGTGCGCGGAACGGGCATTTTTGGTTGTGCTATGGCCTAAGAGATAGTCGGTAGTAACGCTATAATAATCCGCCGCTTTAACCAAAAAGTCAAGATTACATTCCCTTATTCCCTTTTCATAATGGGATAAAAGCGCCTGCGAAATACCAAGCTCAAGCGCCGCCTGCTTTTGCGAAATGCCTCTTCTTTTTCTCGTTTCGCTTAAGATATTGCTCAATTTATTCCTGGGCATTTTTTCTTTCCCCCTTGTTTTTTTGCGAGTTTTATAGTATTATCTATATATATTCTAACAGAAATTGCTTTGGATTTCTATTAGCAAATTATACAAATCGTATATTTTGGAGGAATTTTTCTTGAAAACTTTACAAATTCACTTCATTCGTCATGGCGAAACCCCTGCCAATTCAAGCGGACTTTACATCGGAAAAACCGATATTAATATCACAATGGAGAGCGCGGATGCTCTTGAAAAGAATGCAGCTGAAGGGGTTTACCCCTTTGTGGGGGCGGTTTATTCGAGTCCTCTTAAAAGAGCGATGCAATCGGCAACTCTTATGTTTCCCGGGGCAGAAATAGTTCCAGTTGAAAATATTTCGGAATATAATTTCGGAGATTTCGAAGGAAAATCCGCCCTTGAGCTTGAAGGAAAGGATGAATATAAGGCTTGGATCGGCGGCAAGCTTCCTGCGCCCCCAAACGGCGAAACCACAAAGGACTTTACGGTTCGCGTTTGCATTGGGCTCAGGCAGATTGTTGAAGATATGCTTTCGCAGAACATCTCCTCTGCGGCGGTCGTTACCCACGGCGGCGTTATAATGACCCTATTTGATGCCGCGGCAATGCCGAGAAGAAAGAAGTTCGAATGGATGACCGATGCAGGGCACGGATATTCCGCAAGAATAACCCCCTCTCTTTATCATTCAAGCGGTATTATTGAAATATTCGATGCTTTTTAAAAAAAGAAAGGGACTGTCTCACTAAGACCAGAACAAAAGAGAAAAAACTAAGGTCGTTTGCTGTAAGTTTGTTGCAAACCGCCTTAGTTTTTTGATATTTTAACTTAATTTAAAGGAGAAAT
>JAZORV010000015.1:0-3749 GCA_045656785.1 Acutalibacteraceae bacterium
AAACACGTAAATCTGCTCTTTAAAATCAGGTTCGGATTATCCGCGTTTGCTTATGCATTGTATATAAAGAGTATATCTCTAAAAAAGGGGGAGATATTTATGTCTAAAAAAGTTCCGCTTTTCTTGATTTTAGCTTCATCACGCTCAAAATAGAGAACGCAAATATCGCTCGAATCTATCATATAATAATTTCTCTTGATATAGCAAGCTTTGCCTGAGTTTAAAACGCAAGAAGGATAGAAAGAGCTTTCATATTTGCTCAATAGATATTTTTCATAAGTATCATCTATAAAAGGATACTCCGCCCTCACGTAGATTCTTTCTATGTGAGGGTATTTGTTTTTTAAATCAGAAACGATATTATAACATAAGTCATTAAATTCACTTTTGCTTCCGAAAAGAAAGTGAGATATATTTTCTTTTAAAATCAGATTTTCTATTTCTTCTTTGAGAAAATCGCAGAATCTTTCTGAAAAATTAATTTTTCGATGCCCTAAAAAACAACATTTTTTAATTTCCATTAATATTCTCCTATGCGATAATATGGATATACGGTATATCTATTTATAATAATATAACACATTATTTCGCTAAAATAAACACATAATATATTTATTTTGGAGGAATATTTATGGCAACTAAGAGCGTATCCATAAGAATTGAGGAGGAAATGCTGAAAAAGCTTGCGTATATCGCGGAATATGAGGGCAGAAGCGTTAATAGTCAGGTGCTTGTTCTGATAAGAGAAAGCATAAAGGCTTTTGAGGGCGAAAATGGGGAGATAAAAGGGGATATCAACCCTTCTTCAAACGTTAAGCCCGCAAGAAAATAATGGTATTTTTAAAGCAACAGCGAGGAGAAGCCGAGGCTTGTCTCTTCGCTTTTTGCTATATAGCGCAAAAATTTCTTTACAAACCTTGCGGGATATAGTATATTAAAAACATGAAAGGGTGATTATATGCTGAACGCTTACGATTTCGGATTTTTGCCAACGAATAACGGCGACCAAAACGCCGCCGCTTTGCAAAAGGCGGTAGACCAAAAGGGGAAAATTTATATAGATAAGCCCGGAATCTATGATATAAGCGAGACCATTCTTTTAGGGGATGATACCTCCCTTATCTTCGGAGAAGGAGTTTATTTGAGGCGCGCAAAATCGCAGAACGGAGAAAATCACGCTTCTTATGTTTTTATAAACGAAGGCGCATATAACAGAACCTATAATAACAATATTTCAATAATCGGGCTTAATCTTATCTGCAACGGCTTGGAATCAACGGTCGGCAAGCGTATTCCGGGAGTTAGAGGACAGGTTAGCTTTTATTATGCAAATAACGTTACAATAAGGGATTTCACCTGCCTTGATTTAGGCTCTTATTCCTATGCTATTCAGATTTCAACCTTCGAGAATTTCATTGCAGAAAACTGCCATATCGTGGGGGATAAGGATGCTATTCATTTAGGGGTCGGAAGCAATTTCAGGATAAGTCATTGTCGCCTTTGCACCTATGATGACCCCATTGCCCTAAATGCTTCCGATTATTCGGTTTCAAATCCTCAGCTTGGGTGGATTGAGAATGGCATTATTGAGGATTGCTATGACCTTGATGCCGAATCAACAACAGGATTTTTCTGCCGAATGCTTGGCGGCTCATGGGTCGATTGGCAAGAAGGCATGGAGGTTATGCATTCCGATGCGGTTATGTCGGAAGGGCGAATTTATAGAGTCTTTGCCGAGCCAGATGGGAAATTTTATAAATCCTTCAAAAGGCCCACTCATAAGGAAGGCGCCGAGATTCTCGACGGAATTCGTTGGGAAATGACTCAGGACGATACCCCGACCCTTTATAGCGCGGGTTGCCGAAACATTCATTTCAAGGATATCCATTTGCAGAAAAAGCGTAATTATGCTATAAATATGTGCTTCGAAACCTCCGCTTATTGCAGAAGCTATATTACCGATTCAAAAGCGCCGAGATATGAAAATATAGTTTTCGAAAACCTTTCGGTTGAGAATGATATTAACGTGCCGATAGGGATTGGTGTTCCAACAGATGGCGTTAAAATCATCAATTCGAGCCTTTCGGGCAGAATAAGCGTTGAAAGCCTTGCGGATTTTGAGCAGAGCTATACCGATGCGAGAAATCTGGAGCGCACGGCGGTTAAGCTAACGCTCACGGGCGTAACCTTTAAGGATGAAGGGGAGAAGCCGATTATAACCTGCTCACCGAGCGCGACGTGCGATCTTGAAATTTCGGATAGCAAAAAAGCAAACGATAGCTTCAAGCCCACTATTTCAAAAAATATAAATCTATTATCAAGCGATATTCCGCTTATAAAAGAATAAAAAAATCAGCGAAGAGATATTTCTCTTCGCTGATTTTTTTGGGCATACAAATTGTTAAGTGTAGGAAAGCAGGGTTGCTCCTTCAATAACAACTCCCGTGTTTGCTGAGTTTTTGTAGGTTCCTGAATAGATAATCAGCTGCATATCACCTTTGATTCTCGGGGTTACGAAGGACCACTCAAAGCCTTTTTCTTCTTTGAGGGAAGCTTTATCAATAACCGTTGATGCATATATCTTTTTGTTTTTCGGATGAAACAGCGCAACGGTTATTCCATCCTTTTTGGCTCCCGTCATTTCGAAATTCTTAAGGCTGAAGGTGTATTTCGTGCCTGCCGAAAGCCCTTTGGCGGTGGAAATATAGTTATATTGGCTTTTATCGGGCTTAATTTTCAGAGCCTTGTTTTCATAAATCGGGATTTGCTTTTCAGCTTTTCGAAGCTTCTCGGCTTTTTCTATTCCGTATTTATAGTAAACCTCATTATACATAACCGAAGGATTAACCATAAATATAACCATGTCAGGGTCGTAAACCTCAATATATTCAGCGATCGAACTGCTGTTATAATAGCGTGGATCCAAGACTTCTACTTGAGAGAACGTTGTTGATAAAAAAGACTGAACGGGGAGCTGAAAGCTATCCTTTATTATAAGAAGCTTCAAATTATTTCCCGTGTTTTGATTTCTGTGCTGAACGATGGGATAATCTCCCCCGATATATGCGCAGTAGGGGCTCTCATTAAAATAATCGGGCTGATCGAAATATTCCTTTCGGATATTGGCTTTGGAAAAATCGCCTTTATAATACGCCATATGATTGGAAATATAGGTTGAAATTTCGGTTTCGAATTTTGGCTCATAAAGTATATAATCATCGATTCCGCCGTAATTCACTCCAACTCGTTTTCCGTGCGTTCCCAAAAACCATTCTTCATATTTCGTTTTCTTCCAGTTTTTCTCGCTTTTGAAATCCGAATTGATTTTTTCATCGGGGAAGAGCTTCTCGATTTTATCTGCTATCAAATTATAAGCGGTGAAGGCGCCGAGATTATTCCAATGGTGGTCGGTTTTATAAAAATATTTTTGGATTTGCTGAGGAGTTTTTGCGAGTTGCTCTCTTAAATCAAGAACGTCGATTCCCTGCTTTCTCAAGCCTCCAACAATGCTGTCGGAGATTTCGTTAGAGGGCAAATCTGCGCCGACAGGAAGCAATTCATTCTCTTTATCCATCTTAAAAGGCTCTTGGACAAAAAGAAATTCTCTATCCGTTTGCTCTATCCATTTCCCGAGCCTGCCGATGCTTTTAACCGCCAGCTCAACGTCAACCTCCGGTATAGAATCGTTGGTCAGCATACCGTTATTCAAGGTTGCAACGCCGTTATAAAAAGTCGGAGGCCAAGCGGTC
>JAZORV010000016.1:0-9461 GCA_045656785.1 Acutalibacteraceae bacterium
AACGAAACATCTTTATTTGCAATTATGTTGCCAAATGTTTTTGTAATATTTTTTAGCTCAATGGCAGGTATTGACATTTATGTTCCTCCTTTATTTGGGTTTTCTAAAAACAGTTACTAAAGAAAAGATTAAATTTAAGACCAGGTTTTGGGGGTAAAATCAGTCTTTCCCTATCTTTTAATAATTTTTAGAAAACCTAAATAAGTTTGGGCGGGACATATTGTTGCCCCGCCCTTTAATATAGACGATTAGAATTTTTCGTTGAGAAGAGTGATTCCGTCTATTCTTAAATCAAAGTAAGGTGCAGAACGCTTTGTAGACTCAGTGAAAGCTCCATCCTCAATAGCTTCGGTATCAGGAGTGAAAGCAGCATCAGTATCTACGTCAGCCTTATAAGTTTCCACCTTTTTGCCATCAACTGTGAAGTTAGCGGTATCAAAAACTTTGATTTCGCCAGCTTCAAGTTTCTTAACAGTGTCAGCGATGGTTTCTACAGTTTCCTCTGCAGCAGCATCCAGGTTAATCCCGGTAAGAACAACAGAGCCTTCTTTGATTCCGCCACACCAGTCAGCAGCGATTTCTTCGCCTGTTACTGCGCACTTGATTATGTAGTTGTAATAAGGAGCCCAATCGATTCTTGAAGAAACAATGAAGGTTTCAGGACAAGAATCATAAGTGCTTCCGTTGTAAGAAACGTTGGGAACACCAGCGTTTTCGCAAGCAGAAGGAGCTCCCATAGAGTCAGCGTGCTGGCTAATAAGAACACACTTATTATCGATCAAAGCTTCAGCAGCATTCTTTTCTTCTGTTGCATCATACCAAGAGCCTGTAAAACGAACGTCCATAGTTACAGAGGGACAAATAGATTTTGCGCCAAGATAGAAAGAGGTGTATCCGGAGATAACTTCAGCATAGGTGTAAGCGCCAACATAACCCATCTTTGCTTCCTTTTCGGTGATGGTGCCTTCCTCGATCATTTCGTTAAGCTTTAAGCCTGCAGCAACACCGGCGAGATAACGACCCTCGAAGATAGAAGCGAATGCATTGTGGAAGTTCTTAAGGCCGGCAGTGTGTGCCTTTGTACCTGTTGCATGGCAGAACTGAACATTAGGGAATTCCTTAGCAGCCTGGATAACAAAGTCCTCGTGGCCAAAGGAGTTAGCGAAAATAACGGAACAACCCTGGTCGACCAAGTCCTTAGCAGCAACATAGCACTCATTGCCTTCGGGAATGTTTGTTTTGATGATTACCTGCTCATCCGAAAGACCGATAGCCTTCTGAGCTTTCTTTGCGGCCTCGATGAAGTTGAGGTCATAAGTAGATTTTTCATCATGCAAGCAGATGAAACCAATTTTGAAATCATCGGGAACTTCATAGTCCACGGTGAGTTCCTTCTCAGCAAGAGGAGAATCGCTCATGCCGAGAATTTCCTTAGCTTCGTTACAAGATGTAAGCATAATTCCCATAGAGAAAAGCATAACAACTGCGAGAAGCAAAGACAGAATTTTCTTCATTTTTGTTTCCTCCAAAAAATAAAATATTTATGTAAAACAAATTACATACAAAATTAATTATTGCTTTCTGAAAACGAGTGAATCATCGCTCATAGAATCAACTATTGCAAGCGATTCAACGCGATAGCCCTGCTCACGAAGCTTGTCCCCACCTTCTTGAAAGCCTTTTTCAATAGCTATTGCAAAGCCCGAAACCTTAGCCTTAGCTTGCGATGCAATATCCAAAAGGCCATTAAGCGCATTGCCAAGAGCTAAAAAGTCATCGATGATTAGTATATTATCATCTTCACCAAGAAATTCCTTGCTTATAACAACCTTATAATCCGTTCCATGGGTAAAAGAATGAACCATCGTTGAATATACCCCATCAGATATATTGCTTGTTTTATTTTTTTTAGCAAAAACAACGGGAACGTGCATATACGCTGCAGCTGCAACAGCAATTGCGATACCGGAAGTTTCGATTGTTACAATTTTGTTGATGCCTGCGTCTTTATAAAGTTCGGAAATCTCCTTCCCCATTTCCATGAGAAAATCAACGTCTAACTGATGATTAAGAAAGTTACCAACCTTTAAAATATGACCCGGCAACACTTTTCCATCTTTAAGAATCTTTTCTTCTAAAGCTTGCATATTTGCGCTCCTAAATTTTAGAAATACTTACAAGACTAATTTTATCACCATAAACGAGATTAGTCAACAAAATATTTTATAATTTTTAATAATTGTGCCATATAAACAATTATTCGGTCACTTTTTGTCGCATAAATTGTAAAATATACAGATTTTTTACAAGATAATGTGCTAAGCTAAAGTTTAAACACATTATTTAGTGCAATTATTTTCTACCGGTTGAGCCAAATCCGCCCTCGCCGCGAGCCGTATCTGACAATTCATCCGACAACTCAAAGTTTGCTTTCAAGAACGGAGCAATAACAATCTGAGCTATGCGCTCACCATCCTCAACAGCCTGAATTTTTTCGCTATGATTATGAATAGCTACCATTATTTCGCCTCTGTAATCCGAGTCAATCACACCTACTTTATTAGCAGGAGCAAGGCCGCGTTTTGTAGCAAGACCGCTTCTGGCATATATAAGTCCTGCAAATCCAACGGGGATCTCCATAGATATACCTGTTTTGATAATCACAGTTTCGTTTGGGTTAACTTCAATTCTTTCTCCATTAGTGCAAGCATAAAGATCTGCTCCTGCTGAAAACTCAGAGCCATAGGTTGGAATAATTGCAGAATTATTTAATTTTTTGATTTTAACAGTTTGCATATAAAACCCTCCAATGAATAAAATACGATTATTAGGCAATCCTCATTAACGAGGTGATATCAATGAAATATCAGTGCGAACATTGCTTCTATGTATATAATGAAGCAAACGGAGAACCGGATTGCGATATACCACAAGGAACGAAAATCGAAAACCTCCCTGAAGACTACGAATGCCCACTCTGCCACACAAGCAAGGAGGCCTTTATAAAGCTACAATAACTATATGATTATAGCATATTTTTTTTAGATATGCTATATATTTTTTGAATTTTTTCAAACTCGTTTATTCTTGACATGTTTTTTTGCAGATGATATAATAAAAACTCAAGATATGGGAGGAAAATAAAATGAAAATTCCAAAAATAATTAATAATATTGAAATACGAAAATTACCGCCTGCTCCTCTGCCAAAACTTGCTCAGCTTTCAAGAAAAATAGCGGCAAATGGCGCCGTTTTGCTTAAGAACTCAAATTCCGTTTTGCCTTTCAAAGGAAAAGAGAAAATATCAATTTTCGGAAGATCTCAATTTGAGTATGCTAAAAGCGGAACAGGTTCAGGCGGAAGGATCAACACCGAATACACAGTTAATATTTACGATGGCTTGAAAAGCAACGGCAACATTGAGATATACGAGCCCGTTTCTGACGCTTACAGAGCCTTTATAAAAGAATCTCCTTTTGATTACGGACACGGCTGGGTAACGGAGCCCTGGTCTCAAATAGAGATGCCTTTATCTGAAGTTTTTGTTGCTGAAGCAGCTAATAATTCAGATAAAGCGCTGATAGTTATTTCAAGGCTTTGCGGCGAAGCCAGAGACAACACAGCCGAGGAAGGTAGCTATTTTCTTCAGAAAACCGAATATGATATGATAAAAACCGTTTGCAAGCATTTTAAAAAAGTATGTGTTGCTTTAAACATTGGAAGCATTATCGATTTTTCTTGGATAAGCGACATTCGCGTTCCTTCTGTAATTCTTCTTTGGCAAGGTGGCCAAGAAGGCGGAAATGCTGCAGCCGATGTTCTTTGCGGAAAAGTTACACCATCCGGAAAACTTACTGATACCATTGCAAAATCAATAGAAGATTATCCCTCCCATAAGAATTTTGGTTCACGAGATAAGCTCATATATGAAGAGGACATATATGTTGGATACAGATACTTTGAAACCTTTGCCAAAAACAAAGTTTTATATCCATTCGGATTCGGGCTTTCTTACACCAAATTTACATACACTTTTAAAAATTTGACCTACGATGATGGCATAATAACATTTTATGCCGAGGTAACCAACGTCGGAAAATGCAAGGGTGCCGAAGTTATGCAGCTTTATCTTCAAGCTCCTCACGGCAAAATCGACAGGCCTACAAGAGAACTTTTGGATTTTGCTAAAACAAAGGTTTTGAAACCCGGCGAAACTTGTACCGTTAAACTTTCGGTTGCAATCAACGATATGGCAACCTACGATGACTCGGGAATAACGGGTCATAAATCCTGCTATGTATTGGAACCGGGTCAATATCGCCTCTGTTGCGGAACAGACGTTCGCTCCGCAGATTATATTTTCACATTCGTCCAACACAAGCTAAAAGTAGTTAAAAAGCTTCAAGAAGCCATGGCGCCGGTTGAAAGCTTTAAAAGATTCAAATCTGTTTTCAAAGACGAAAAATATACTTTAGCTTACGAAGACGTTCCTATAAGATCTGTCGACCTACAAAAACGAATTGAAAACAATCAAAAGAAACCTATCCCCTTCAGCGGTGACAAAGGGTTTAAACTAAAGATGGTTTCAGACGAAAAATGCTCAATGAGAAAATTCATTGCCCAGCTAACCCCGGATGAGATGGCTTGCATGTTTATGGGAGAAGGAATGTGCAGCCCGAAAGTTAAATCGGGAACCGGCGGCGCTTTTGGCGGAGTTACCAACGAGCTTCTGAGTTATGGCATACCCGTAGCATGCTGCACCGACGGCCCCTCAGGACTCCGCTTTGATACAGGAGAGAAAGCAACTGCGCTACCCGTTGGAACACTTCTTGCCAGCACATGGGACACCAAAGCTGTTGAAACCCTTTATCAATACGAAGCCATGGAAGCGTATGCATATAACGTCGATGCGCTTTTAGGTCCGGGAATGAACATTCACAGACACCACTTAAACGGAAGAAATTTTGAATATTTTTCCGAAGACCCATTGCTTTGCGGAAGAATGGCTGCTGCCGTATCGAATGGTTTAAGCGTCTGCAATATCACAGCCACCCTAAAGCATTTCGCCTGCAATAATCAGGAAGAAAACAGATTTTCGGTCAACACAATAGTTTCAGAAAGAGCGCTTAGAGAAATTTACCTCAAATGCTTCGAAATTGCTGTTAAAACAAGCAGAGTTAAAGCGATTATGACTTCGTATAATCAAATCAATGGTATACATTCAACAAGCAACTATGATCTTAACACTACTATTTTAAGAAAAGAATGGGGCTATGACGGAATTGTTATGACCGATTGGTGGCCTTTGTTTAACGATGATAATGCAGAAGAAAGCAAAACCAACAAAATGACGATGGTCAGAGCTCAAAACGATCTTTCAATGACTGTTCCTTGCGCCAAGACTCATAATGATAACATTATGGAGGCGTATAATAACGGCACGCTCACGCTTTACGAAATGCAGAGAAATGCTCAGAACATCTTGAATTATCTCATAACAACGAACACCTTTAAAAGATTCTGCAGAAGAAAGCTAAAGCTTGAACACGGGCTTATCGAAAAGAAAGATAAGCTAAAGGTAGTTGATGAGATAAATTTGATTGAAAGCGGAAAAGATTATTCTCTTCATTTTAATAATAAAAAGCCGATACTTCTTGAGATTTCATTCTGTTCTTCAAAAGAACCTACAGTTCAATCCGCAATTAATATTTTCAACAACAGTCCCTCCGCAAATTCTACCATTGTTGTTAACGGAACGGAAGGCGAAGAAAAAATCACGCACCACGAAATCATAGCTTCCGAACAAAAGACAAACTTGATGTTCAATTTTAACTCTTCAGAGATAATTATTAAAAATCTTAAAATATTGCAGTAAAAAAGTGATGTGGCACGAAAAATGCCACGGTGTCATAATAAAGTAGTTTATGTAGAAAACGGTGCAACCCCAAAAAGGAGTTGCACCGTTTTGCCATTTTATGCTACAAAGCGCTCGGTAAAATTAAAAAAGCGCTTAAGAAAAAAATATATTATAAAAACAAAAGGCGACAAGCTGAATGTAGCACATTCGGGTTGTTGCCTTTTAAACAATACTTATTTATAACAAACCTATCACAGATTATAAAATATATTCTAATACGGTAATTATCATATGTTTTAATCACTTCGCAAAACAACACCACAAGCATTGGAAAAAATCAAGGAATTCAAATGTGCCGATATAAAAACAAAAATAGCAAGAAAAACCTTTCGAAGTTCTTCTTGCTATTCATCTGCTTTATTTTCTGATAAGACCTGCGGTATCGTAGATATCGTCTAAAAGCTTTTGAGTTTTATATGCTTCATACATTGTTGCACGAACCTTCTCTTCGTTATCCTCAGAATAAAACTCATCAATTTGCTTATAATGACCGGTTCCATAGCATTCTTTACCTAACGCAATATATTCCTTAATATTTTGGGAAGACTCAACAGTTCCATCATTATAAGAAATATTAGCAACGTTAGCAAGAAGCTCCGCCGTTCCGTTCTCGCAATCAAGAGTTACAGATATTTTATGGTCCTTAACACTTGTAACTGTAAAATAGAAAAGAAGCTTCCCGCCGTTTTCGAAGGTTATCATACCGTTAGCGGTATCTTCAACCTCAACAGTCGTTGCGCCAAAATGGGTTGCGGTAGCTTTAACATCGGCAACCTCGCTATTCATAAAATAGCGAGAAAGGTCGAGCGTATGAATTGCTTGATTTATCAAAACTCCGCCACCTTCGGTCAACCATTTTCCGCGCCAATCACCACTATCGTAATAATTTTGGTCTCTTCTCCAAACTACCTGAGCGGAAATACCGAGAATTTTTCCTAATTTACCGCTATCAAGCGCTTCTTTAACCATAACGGATCCGATATTATATCTATTCTGAAAAATAATACCAAGCTTCCCTTGCGCCTTTTCAGCAGCATCTATCATAAACTTCGCTCTTTCAGAATTTATGTCCATCGGCTTTTCGCAGAGAACGTCTAAACCTTTTTCAAGAGCATATATAGCGACCTCGCTATGAAGATAATGGGGCAAACAGATATGAACACTATCGAGATTTTCCTTCTCGATCATTTCCTTATAATCGGCATAAGGCTTGCAACCGAACTCATCTGCTTTTTTCTTAGCCTTTTCGAAAACGATATCACAAACCGCAACGACCTCTGTTTTTTCGTTTTCCATCAGCGGAACAATATGGTTATTGCATATTACTCCGCAACCGATTACTCCGACTTTGATTTTTTTCATAGAATTCGCTCCCTTTAGGACGCTTGGTTTATGCCCACCACATTTCGCCCTGTTTTTCCTTTATTATCATCGGCTTAAGGAATTCAACTGCTTTTTCAAGGCCTTCCTTAGCCGACATAAGACCATCTTCATGCTCAATGCTGATTATTCCATCATAACCAACGGTTCTGAGAGCGCTCATCATATCCTTCCAAAAAGCGGTATCGTTTCCATAGCCAACCGTTCTAAACACCCAGGATCGATCGAATATTTCGCCATAGCCCTTAGTATCGAGAACGCCGTTTCTTAAAGAATTTTCAGGCTCGATTCTTGTATCCTTTGCATGGAAATGATAAATCGCATCTCCGAGATATCTTATAGCATTAACGGGGTTTATACCCTGCCAGATAAGGTGGCTCGGGTCGAAATTAGCACCGATTATATCTCCAACATTCTTTCTTAACTTAAGGAGAGTTTCGGGATTATAAACGCAAAAGCCCGGATGCATCTCGAATGCAATCTTTTTGATGCCATAGCCTTTTGCGATTTCCGCAGTTTTTTTCCAATAGTTATTAAGCACATCCCATTGATAATCAAGAACCTTCAGAAAATCCTCAGGCCAAGGGCAGGTTACCCAGTTGGGATATTTTGAGCCCTCGCTATCTCCGGGACATCCCGAGAAGCCTACGATGGTATCAACACCAAGCTCGCTTGCGAGCTGCATAGCTTTAACAAACTGATTATGATAATCTTCAGCAATATCCTTTTGAGGATGAACGGGATTTCCATGGCAGCTAATTGCAGAAAGCTCAATACCGTTTCCGCTGATTATAGATTTAACTTCATCGATAGCCTTTTTATCCCCAAGAAGCTTATCGGGATCAAGGTGAGCTTTACCGGGATATCCGCCAGCGCCTATCTCAACCGCTTCAACTCCGATGGAAGAAAGATATTCCATTGCTTCCTTTAAAGACATAAAAGCAACTACGGGTGTGAAAACGCCTAATTTCATATATTTCGCTCCGTTTCATTTATTTTATCATATTTATAGGATTTTGCAATGCATTATTTAATAAAATATTGACATTTTTTTGAACTATTTTTAGATGTCAGTACAAATCGAATGGCCTTTTTCTGCCGATTCGAAAGCGGCTTCCATAACCTTGAAGACTCTCAAGACCTCATTATGCTTAACTCTCTGCTCCGCTTTTCCCTCGATTGCGGCACAGAAGTTTTTATAAAACTCGGTCCAATCCCCTGTTATCTTTTCGATGGGAAGTTCTGTCAAAGTTTCTTTTGGTCTTGGCGCCATAGTTCTTGTGGGGCCGGCGGAGGTCTGGATTATCTGAGGCTCCCAATTAAGGCAATCGGTATTTGCGTGGATAATAGTTCCGTTGCAATCCCAATCTTTTATTAGCATAGAGCCCTCAGAACCATTAATATACCATCTCGGCTTTGTTATCAAGCAGAAGGTTCCAACCTCGATCTGAGCTCTTATTCCCTTTTCGAAGGTTATAACAAGCTTAAAATAATCATCAACCTCTTTGGATCTGATAGCCTCCATCTGGCAATAAACGTCAGTTACCTTTTCTTTGATCATATCCATAAGCTGATCGATAAGATGAACGCCCCAATCAAGCATCATTCCGCCGCCCGCAATCTTATGCTCGCGCCATCCATGAGGAACGCCATTTTGCCCGTGAACGCAAGATTCGATGGTATAAACCTCTCCAAGCTTACCATCCTCTATAGCTTTTCTGATAGTTAAGAAATCACTATCCCAACGACGATTCTGATGGACTGTGAAAAGTTTTCCGGTTTCCTCAGAAACCTTAATCATATCGATAAGCTCCTCGGAAGACATTGCAACGGGCTTTTCAGAAATTGTGTGATAACCCTCTCTTAAAGCTCGGCAAACGTAGTCGTGATGAAAATTGTTAGGGGTTGCAACCAAAACAACATCAAAAGCCTTGGATGCGAAGAATTCATCAACGGAATCAAAAGCGATGAGCCCTTTTTCCTCCGCTTCTTTATTCCTTTCGGGGTCGATATCATAAATAGCAACAGGCTTGATAACACCCGTTCTTTTGGTGTTATCAAAATGCCAGTTTGCCATACCGCCGAAGCCAATTATTCCCAATTTTAACATAAAATCACCTTCATTATTTGCCATTATAAGCCATTTCCATAAGCTTAGTTAAAT
>JAZORV010000017.1:0-14434 GCA_045656785.1 Acutalibacteraceae bacterium
GAGATACGACCGCGTTGTTTGTTTCGGTTGAGCAATTCCCGACCCATATAGCAGGCCTTCCGTTGGCTATAAATATCGGATGCCACGTAACAAGGCATAAAACATTAGTAATCTAAAGGGAGAAAAAATGAGCAAATTTGATTTAAGCGCGCCCTGTATCTTCGGGCTTGAGGGCATCCTCGGGGATGAGCTCAAGAGAATGGATGCAGAGAACGTTACGGTTTATAATGGCAGAGTTGATTTTTCAGGCGATGAAGCGATGATAGCGAGAGCTAATATCTGCTCAAGATATGCCGAGAGAATTCTTATCAAGGTAGGCGAATTTAAAGCCATGAGCTTTGAAGAGCTTTTCGAAGGGGTTTATGCCCTTCCTTGGGAGAATTTCATAAGAAAAGACGATGCCTTCCCCGTTAAAGGTTGGAGCATCGATTCTGCGCTTCATAGCATTCCTGATTGCCAGTCGATTGTTAAAAAAGCTATCGTTAAAAGGCTCAGCTCCAAATATAAAATCGAATGGTTTGAGGAAACGGGACCGATGGTATCCGTAAGGTTTTCTTTGCTTAAAGATACTGCCACCTTAACCATCGATACCTCGGGCGAGGGGCTACATAAAAGAGGCTATCGCAGAAATTCAAACGATGCGCCTTTAAAAGAAACCTTGGCGGCGGGTATGTGCGACGTGGCAAGAATATATCCCGATACTAAGCTATATGACCCCTTCTGCGGCTCGGGAACAATTCTTATAGAAGCGGCATTAAAGGCGCTTAATATCGCCCCCGGCCTTCGCAGAGCGTTTTCATGCGAGCGTTTCGGTTTTATTCCGAGCGAGGCATTCAGAAGCGAGCGAATGAGAGCGCAGGACCTTATAAGAAAGGATATCGAGTTCGAAGGAATCGGCTCGGATATCGATGAAAAGGCGGTTGCGCTGACCCTTCAGAATGCCGAAAAAGCAGGGGTTGCAAAATATATAAGAGCAACAAAGCGCGATATAAAGGATTTTAGCCTTCCCGAAGGCAGAAGCCTTGTTATAACAAATCCGCCTTATGGCGAAAGATTGCTCGATATAAAGGAAGCAGAAGCACTTTATAAGGTTATGGGCGAGGTTTTCGAAAGAGAGCAGGGCAAAAAGTATTTTATTATCAGCCCCGATGATGATTTCGAGAAGATTTTTGGAAGGCCTGCCGATAAGCGCAGAAAGCTTTATAACGGAATGATAAAATGCCAGCTTTATATGTATTTTAAATAATTCATTTTAAAGGATGAAGGATTATGAAATATGCAGTTATAATTAATCCCAATGCAGGAAAGGGAGAATATCGCAATAAGCTTATGGAGAGCTTAAAGGCGAAAAATATTCCTTTTTATTTAACCGAGAACGCAGGACACGGCGCTCAGATTGCCAAAAGCCTTGCTGAAAGCGGAGAGGAAATAACCATATTCGGATGCGGCGGAGAGGGAACCACTTTCGAAATAATAAATGGTATTGCCGAGCATAAAAACGTTACTCTCGGAATTATCCCGGGAGGAACAGGCAACGATTTTATTAAATTTTTCGGCGGTAAAGAGCCCTTCCTCGATATCGATGACCAGCTCGAAGGTAGCCCTTTCTTTATTGATTTAATAAAGGTTCAAAGCGGTGGCGAAACCTATTATGGAATCAACTCTTGCTCTGCGGGAATGGATGCAATGGTATGTAAGCATACCATAAAATTCAAAAAGCTGCCCTTTATTTCGGGAAGCGCCGCCTATTTCTTGGGAATTATACATACTCTGTTTTGTAAGTTCGGCAAAAAAATGGATTTTATCATCGACGGGAAACCCTTGTCGGGAATTCCGAGTCTTTTTGCCGTTTGCGCCAACGCGCCTTTTTATGGAGGAGGCTATAAGTGCGCCCCCGATGCAAACCCTTCTGATGGCAAGCTTAATTTCAGCGTTATCGCAACCAAATCAAAACTCAGAACGATAACAATCCTCGGTAAATACCGCCGAGGCGAGCATACAAAGCTTTCCTATTGTCATCATGGCGAGGTGAAGGTTATGGAATACCATGCCGAAGAACCCTTGCCCTTTAATATCGATGGCGAGGTTTATGAGTTTAAAGACGTTAAATGTGAGATTGTTCCGAGGGCTGTTAAGCTTATGATTCCTCAAAGCATAAGTGAGAAATTTGATGGAGTTTTAACTCCTGCCGAAAAAACGCTCATATAATCCGCGAGGATTTCATAAAATAAATGTATAATTTATGAATTAATGGTAAATTATTCGAAAATTTCAATTTTTTTGAAAATACCTCTTGATTTTTTCTGAAAAAGGGGTATTATATATATTAGCACTCGGCAATCGAGAGTGCTAACTCGATCCGAGAAAACCATGAAAAGGAGATTTTTATATGACTATTAAACCATTGGCAGACCGCGTTGTTGTAAAGATGGTCGAAGCAGAAGAAACAACCAAGAGCGGAATTATTTTAACCGCCGCCGCAAAGGAAAAGCCTGAAATTGCAGAGGTAGTGGCAGTAGGACCCGGCGGAATCGTTGATGGCAACGAGGTTGAAATGATCCTCAAGGTAGGAGATAAAGTTCTTATAAGCAAATATGCAGGCACAGAAGTTAAGGTTGATGGAGAGGAATATAGTATTCTTCGTCAGTCCGATGTGTTGGCAACCGTTGAATAATAGGAGGTAATTATAATGGCAAAAGATATTATTTATGGTGAAGAAGCCAGAAAAGCCTTGCAGGCAGGCGTTGATAAGCTTGCAAATGCAGTTAAAGTAACCTTAGGTCCTAAGGGCAGAAACGCAGTTCTCGAGAAGAAATACGGCGCACCTCTTATTACTAACGATGGCGTTACTATCGCTAAAGAGGTTGAGCTTGACGATCCTTTTGAAAATATGGGCGCTCAGCTTGTTAAAGAGGTTGCAACAAAAACGAACGACGTTGCAGGTGACGGTACTACTACCGCAACTGTTTTAGCGCAAGCTCTTATTGCCGCAGGCATGAAAAACGTTGCCGCAGGCGCAAACCCGATGGTAGTTAAGAAGGGCATCAAGAAGGCGGTTGAAGCCGCAGTTGAAGCTGTTAAGAATAATTCTCAGAAGGTTCAGGGCTCTAAGGATATCGCAAGAGTTGCAACAGTAAGCGCAGGGGATGAGTTTATCGGAAATCTCATCGCCGAGGCTATGGATAAGGTTTCTGCAGATGGTGTTATCACTGTTGAAGAATCAAAAACCGCTGAAACCTACTCCGAGGTTGTTGAGGGAATGCAGTTTGATAGAGGCTATATAACTCCTTATATGGCAACCGATGCCGAAAAAATGGAGGCTATCCTCGACGAACCCCTCATTCATATAACAGATAAGAAGATTTCTAATATTCAGGAAATTCTACCCCTTCTTGAGCAAATCGTTGGGGCGGGCAAAAAGCTTGTTATCATCGCAGAAGATATCGAAGGCGAAGCTCTTTCAACCATTATTATGAATAAGCTTCGCGGAACCTTCGTTTGCGTTGGCGTTAAGGCTCCCGGTTTTGGCGATAGAAGAAAAGAAATGCTCCGCGATATTGCTATTCTCACAGGCGGTGAGGTTATTTCCGAGGAGCTTGGTCTTGAGCTTAAGGATACTCAGTTAGGTCAGCTCGGAACTGCTCGTCAGGTTAAAATCGGTAAGGAAAACACCATCATTGTTGATGGCGCAGGCGATACCGATGAAATCAAAGCAAGAATTGCCCAAATTAAGTCTCAAATCGAGGTTACAACCTCCGAATTTGATACCGAGAAATTGCAAGAACGCTTGGCTAAGCTTTCGGGTGGTGTTGCAGTAATCAAGGTCGGTGCCGCAACTGAAATCGAAATGAAGGAGCAAAAACTCAGAATAGAGGACGCTCTCGCTGCAACAAAGGCCGCTGTTGAAGAAGGTATCGTTGCAGGTGGCGGTGTTGCTCTTATCAACGCTATGACCGCTGTTTCATCTCTCGTTGAAGAAACTGAGGGTGATGAAAAAACCGGCGTTCGCATCGTGTTGAAGGCTCTCGAGGCACCTATCAGACAAATTGCCGCAAATGCCGGTATGGAAGGCTCTGTTATCATCGATAAGATAATAGCAAGCGGTAAAGTAAACTATGGCTTTGATGCTTATAGCGAAATCTATACCGATATGATAGAAGCGGGTATCGTTGACCCAACTAAGGTTACTCGTTCTGCGCTTCTCAATGCAGCATCAGTTGCTTCAATGGTTCTCACAACCGAAACCCTCGTTGCAGAAAAGAAGGAAGATGCCGCTGCCGCTAATGCCGCTGCAGCCGCAGCTGCTGCCGCTCAAGGCGGAATGTATTAATAAACAAAATGAAAATCGTCTTATCTGATTAAGGATAAGGCGATTTTTTTGTTATAAAAGTAAAAAAATATAATAAAACAGCAAGATAATGATATAAACTTTTATTGAAAAATAAGATAGGTTGTGTTATAATTATTCTGTAAATTTTTAACTCTTGAAAGGAGAAATGCAAAATGAGAAAATTCACTAAGAAACCCGAGCTTTCAGAGCTTACTTTGAGAGAAAAAATCGGCCAGACTGCAGTTATGCAAATCGCCGATTTTATCAACCATCCAAATATCGAGGAGTTCTTGAAGGATAACCCGATCGGTAACCTTTGGAACTGCGGAAACCTCGCCATGACAATCGTTAACTTAACAGGTATCGTTGGCGAAGATTTGCAGGATAGCGAATATTATAGAAAATGGGTTGAGAAAATCGCAAATATGCTTCCCAT
This sequence comes from Acutalibacteraceae bacterium, assembly GCA_045656785.1. Classification (GTDB taxonomy): domain Bacteria; phylum Bacillota; class Clostridia; order Oscillospirales; family Acutalibacteraceae; genus UMGS1532. The sequence continues at coordinate 4,767 of JAZORV010000017.1, forward strand.
TCCGCCTCTTGCCGCAACCGACCCCTTGGGCGAAACCTTCGCAACCAATTTCCCCGAGCTCGTAACCGCCCCGACGGTTGCCGCTGCTAATTCTTATGATCTTGCTTATGACTATGGTGTTATTCAAGCTAAAATGGCAAAGAGTGGCGGATGTAACTATTATTGGGCTCCCGTTATGGATATTCCTTCCCGTTTTTCTTCTATTTCCATAATGAGAGCTATGTCTGATGAGCCGAAGAAGCTTCGCGATCTCTCTCTAGGAATGATAAGAGGTCTTCAGGAAAATGGAGTTGCCGCAACTGTTAAACATTTCCCCGGCGCTGACCAAACGGAATATAGAGACGCTCATTTCTCTCCCGCTATAATCGGAACAAGCATTGAGGATTGGGAAAAGCTTCAGGGAAAAGCCTTCCAAGAGCAGTTTGATGAGGGCGTTATGTCGGTTATGATTTCTCATATGGGCTTCCCCGCAGTTGACGACAGAAAGGTTGGAAACAGCTATATTCCTTCAACCATTTCCGATAGAATCATCAAGGGTCTTCTCAAAGAAAAGATGGGCTTCGATGGCGTTGTTATAACAGATGGTATCGATATGGCTGCTTTGCATACAGCATATCCTAAGCAGGAGGACCTTTTCGTTGCGCTCATTAATGCAGGTAATGATATTCTTCTCGGTGTTAGAGATTTCGGTTATATAGATATTATCGAGCAGGCTGTTAAGGATGGAAGAATCAGCGAGGAAAGAATCGATGATGCTTGCCGCCGTATTCTCGATATGAAGGATAAACTCGGGCTTTTCGATGAAAGACCTACCATTACTATGGACGAGGCATTGCAGAAGGAAATTTCCGAATTTAACAGAAGCGTTAGTGATAAAGCGGTAACGCTCGAATGTGATATGAAGGGCCAGCTTCCCCTTGATGCTTCTAAATATAAGAAGGTAACAATCGTTTGCTCGGCTCACGTTGATAGAGCATACGAAGCCTTAAGACATATGAAAGCGGCGCTTGAAGAAAGGGGAATGGAGGTAGAGATTCAAAGAAGAATCGCATCCAAGGATGATATGGCGGCAGTCGATGCCAAGAGTGACCTTATCATTTATGCAGGCTATCTCTTCCATCATGCCCCAATGGGAGCTTCAAGCTTCTATGGAGAGGAATGTGCAACCTTCTTCTTTGCGTTCACAAAGGGTCTCGAAAAATCAATCGGCGTATCCTTAGGTTCGCCTTACGTTTACTATGATTTTTATAGCAATCTCAACGTTTTCTGCCATTGTTATAGCCTTAGTAAGGAAGCGCAGGAAGCATTCGTTAAGGGAATCTTTGGAGAAATCGAATTCCAAGGCGAAATGCCTTATATCCAGCCCGGCCCCAGAACGGATAACTAATAAAAGGAGAAGAAAAGATGGTTGTTTTAAACAATGAAAGTATAACTGTTAAAATTGATGAGCTTGGCGCAGAGCTCAAAAGCATGGTTAAGGATGGAACCGAATATATCTGGAGTGGAGATCCTAACGTTTGGTCGGGAACAGCCCCCATTATGTTTCCAATTTGCGGAGGCCTCAAGGATGATAAGTTTACATACGAAGGCAAAGAGTACACCTTAACAAAGCATGGCTTCGCAAAATATAAGCTCTTCGATATTGAAGAACAGAGCGAAACCAAGGTTACATTTCTTCATGTTTCTGATGAGGAAACTAAATCTGCATATCCCTTCGATTATGAGCTTCGCGTTGTATTCGAAATTAAGGGCGATGCTCTCGATATAACCTATAAGGTTAAAAACAAAACCGATGGCAAAATGTATTTCTCCATCGGATCTCATGAGGCTTATGCAACCCCCGAAGGTATCGAGGATTATGATATAATCTTCCCCGAAAAGGAAACCTTAACTGCCCTCACCTTGGCGGGTAATTTTGTTGGCGACCCCAACTTCCTGCTTTGCAAGGATACCAACGTTTTGCCCTTATATGATAAGTATTTCCTTATTGATGCTCTCGTTTTCGATTGCTTAAAATCGAGAAAAACAACCCTCAGAAACAGAAAAACAGGCAGAAGCATCAGCGTTAGCTTCCCAAATGCGGAATTTTATCTCCTTTGGCATAAGCATGGCGGCGGATATATCTGCATGGAGCCTTGGGAGGGTATTCCCGATAGTCTTTGGGAGGATGGAGATATAACCAAAAAGCGCGGAATAAGAGAAATAGAAAAAGGCGAGGAATATAGCACAACTCATACCATCGCTATCGAAGGATAGGTGAATCAAATGGAAATTTTAGTTGGTAAAAAAATCGGCAAGATCGTTGAAGTTTTAGATGAGCTTCGTTTTATTAACAGAGAAAGAATAGCCCCCATCGAGATATTGGAAGCGGGCTACAGAGATAAATCTCAACCCCCTGAAGAGGGATATGAGAGATTTGAAAACGGAGATCAGCTCGATGGCTCAGATAAGCATTATTGGGTTCGCTTTACAGTTGATGCACCCGTCCTTCCGGATGGTTTTCAGAACCTCATAAGATTCAAAACGGGCAGAGAGCACCTTTGGGATGCCATCAATCCGCAGGGCTTGGTTTTTCTTAACGGAAAAATTACCCAAGGAATTGACATTCACCATACTGAGGCTTTAATAGAGCCCGGTAAAAACGAGATTATTGTTTCCCTTCATTCGGGAAATGGCTCAGATGGTGATAAATTTAATCTCGATATCTTTTTGGAAACCCTCGATAAAAGGGTTGAAAAAGCGTATTATGATATCCTCGTTCCTTATAGAACCGCTATGATAGCAGAGGATGGGGATGAAACGGGCAAGGAGATATTAAAATATCTTGAAATCGCCGTTAATAAGATCGATTTCAGAGCCCCCGGCAGTGAGGAGTTTTATAAAACGCTGGGAGAAGCCGTTGATTACCTCGAAAATGAGTTTTATAAAAAAGCTTGCGGCAAAACCGAAAAGGTGGTTAATTGCATTGGCCATACTCATATCGACGTTGCCTGGCTTTGGACTTTGGAGCAGACCATTGAAAAAACTCAGCGCTCATTTTCAACAGTTTTAAATTTGATGAGGCAGTATCCCGAATATATCTTTATGTCGAGCCAGCCTCAGCTTTATGCCTTCGTTAAGGAATACGCCCCCGAGGTTTATGAAGAAATCAAAGAGCGGATAAAGGAAGGCAGATGGGAAGCAGAGGGCGCAATGTGGCTCGAGGCGGATTGCAATCTCTCAAGCGGAGAGAGCCTTGTTCGCCAGATAATCCATGGCAAGCGCTTTATGAAGGAAGAGCTTGGTGTTGATAGCAAGACCCTCTGGTTGCCCGACGTTTTCGGATATAGCGCGGCGCTTCCGCAGATTCTTAATAAAACCGGTGTTGAAAATTTCGTAACCTCTAAAATCAGTTGGAACGATACCAACAGAATGCCTTATGATACCTTCATCTGGCAGGGTATCGATGGCACCGAGATTTTCTCGAATTTTATGACAGCGCAAAAATACGTTAAAGGCGAGCCCTCGTCGAACTTTTCAACCTATGTCGGTATGCTCGACCCCGAGCACGTTAAGGGCGCTTGGAACAGATATCAGCAGAAGGAGTTTAATACCGAAACCGTTCTTACTTTTGGCTTCGGAGACGGTGGCGGCGGTCCAACAAGGGAAATGCTCGAAATGGGCAGACGCTTGAAATATGGTATCCTCGGGCTTCCTAAGGCTGAAATCACAACGAGCGCAGAATATTTAAAGAAAACAAGAGCTAATTTCTTTAAAAGCACAGAGGATTTAAAAAGAATTCCGAAATGGGTCGGAGAGCTTTATTTAGAGCTTCACAGAGGAACCTATACCTCTATTTCCAAAAATAAGAAAAACAACCGCAGAAGCGAATTTGAGCTTCAGAATGCTGAGGCGTTAAGCGAGATAGCGAGCCTTCTTTTTGGCGCGAATTATCCTGCCGAGGAGCTTTATGGCGCTTGGCAAAACGTTCTTCTTAATCAGTTCCATGATATTATCCCAGGTTCTTCAATCGAGGAGGTTTATGATAGAACGGATAAGGATTATGCCGAGATTTTAGCAACTGCCGATTCGGCTCAGAAATCTGCTCTTGTAAGAATTGCCGAAAATATTAAAACCGATGGCGGTGTGCTTGTTTATAACCCGACCTCGTTTAATGCAGAAGGCATAATTGAGCTTGAGGGCGAAATCTATGAAACCGAGGCTATCGCGCCCTTCGGCTGGAGCGTTATTACCCCCGAGAAGGCGGAGAAAAAGGTCAAGGTTTCGGGGCTAACGGCAGAAAACGATTATTATATCCTCTCTCTCGATAAAGAGGGCAGAATCGAATCTCTCTATGATAAGAGAAACGATAGAGAGATTGTGCTGGCAGGCGAAAAGGCAAACGAGCTTCAGACCTTCGAAGATTATCCCTATAATTATGATAACTGGGAAATTTGCCCTTATTATAAGCAAAAAATGTGGATAATCGATGACGCTGAAATCACTCCGTTCTCGGAAAATGCTTGCGGCGGATTTATCGTTAAGCGCAAATATATGAATTCATATATCGAGCAAAAGATCTGCCTTTATAATAATTGCGAGAGAATTGATTTCAAAACCAAAATCGATTGGCATGAGCATCATCAGATTCTCAAGGTTGCATTCCCATTCGATATTAAGGCATCTAAGGCAACTTATGATATCCAATACGGAAATATCGAGCGTCCAACCCATTATAATACATCTTGGGATGCCGCAAAATTCGAGGTTGTCGGCCATAAATGGGCGGATATTTCGGATTCAAGCTTCGGCGTTGCGCTTCTTAACGATTGCAAATACGGCCATTCTGCAGAGGGCAGCACCTTAAAACTCACCCTTCTTAAATGCGGAACCTATCCCAACGAAAACGCCGACCAGGGCGAGCAAGAGCTTACCTATTCCTTGCTTCCCCATGAGGGAGATTATCGCGAGGGCGAGGTTATAAAGCAGGCTTATCTTCTTAATAACCCCTTCAAGGCTATTTCTGTCGAGAAATGCGAAGGAGAATTGCCCGAAAGCTATTCATTTGTTTCGGCAGATAAGCAGAGCGTTGTCATTGAAGCTATTAAAAGGGCTTATGATAGCGATGATACCATTGTTCGCCTTTATGATGCTTTTGATCGCAGAGAAAAGGTTAAGCTGACCTTCGGTTTTGAACCTAAAGCAGTTTATCTTTGCGATATGCTCGAAAATGAGCTTTCCGAGCTTGCTATAGAAGGCAATGAAGTAACTCTTCCTTTAAAGAATTTCGAAATAGCAACTTTAAAAATCAAAGCATAAAAATTCCCCAAAGCTTTTATTTGAGCTTCGGGGATGCTTTTTTATTTTAAAATTCTTATAGATCCGATTATAGGTAGTTCTTTTGCTCTGCCTTGAGAGGCGTTGATGATTCCGATTATCATAAAAACGAGGGTAATAGTCCCTGAGGTTACGTTGAGAATGTTGCTTAAAATTCCAAACCCAATTATATTTAAAATCGCCGCCGTAACCGAGGAAACGGTCGAAACAATAAAGAGGAGAATTCCTTGGTTCGTGTGGTAACGCGCGTAAGGCGAATTAGGAGCTGCAAGAAGAGGGATAAGAAAAAGCAAGCCAAAGTAAGCCAGAATCGCAAAGCCTCGGTTTTTTGAGATATCCTCGCCGCTGTATTCATAGGTTGTATCGCTGGTGTTGTTGAATTGTTCAAATTTTTCCGAAACGTTATTTATCGCATCATTAAAAACGTTTTCATCGATCTTTGCGCCGCATTTTGGACAGAATATCTCGTTTGAATTAAGCTCGGCAGAGCATTTAGGACATTTCTTCATAAGAAAACTCCTTTATTTTTTAGGCGGCAGGCATTCAATAACCTGCATCTTTTTATCAGATTTTAATTTGAATTTTCCGTTTGCAGAATGAGGCATAAAGAAATAGTCGCCCTTTTTAAGGAAGCGGTGGTAAGCATCGTTATAAAGCTCACCTTCACCTTCGGTTATAACGTAAACTGCAGGGCCTGATAAGGGTGCGCTTTCGCTGTTATCGAGGAAATATCTGTTAACAGAGAAGAAGGGAGTATCATCCTCGGTTATAAGATGCTGAACACCATCGATAATTTCGGGAGTTCTTCTTGAAGCCTTTTCTGCCTTTTCTCCTGCGATGGTCATATCGAAGCATTCGAGGGCATCCTCTCTGGAAAGACCGATATACATCTCATTTTCCGAAAGCTCATAATCTCCGCATTTTTCTTCGGGCTGAATGGTGAAATCAGTAGGCTCCTGAGTTTCTAAAAGAAGGCAACCTGCTCCAATGGCATGAACCGCCTTTGCAGGTATGAAGAAAACATCTCCCGGCTTTACGGGTATTCTTCTGAGAAGGGGCAAAAAGGCTTCTTCTCCGCCTAAAAGCGCCTTATCGAAATCTTCTTTCGAAATCTCTTCTTTAAAGCCGAAATAGATGCAAGCGTCCTCTCTGGTTTCTAAAATCACCCAGGACTCTGCCTTCCCATGAGAAGAGGCGAAATGCTTTTCGGAAAAAGGAACGTCGGGGTGGGCTTGAATGGGTAAGCGAATGGAGCTGTCGAGAATCTTAACGAGAATTCCAAGCTCATCGCGGTCGCCCAATAGCTGATCTTTTTGATTTTCCAAAAGATCGTCAAAATAATCTCCGTTTTCGGTGAGGGAAACTCCTTCTTTGGGGTCTGTGCTGCCTTCGTTCAATGCCTTGGTCGAAGAGCATACCCATTCTTCGGGAAAATATCCATCTGTGGAAGAATCTCCGAAAAAGTTTGAAAAGAGCTTTCCTCCCGTATATATTCTGCGAACTCGGTTAGATTTGAAGAAAATCGGTTCGTTTATTGTGTTTTTAGAAAAAGCGTTTTCCATTTGATTAACTCCTTAAATTTTAAGCATCAATAAGCCGAACTCCGGCATTTTGCGCCGCAACAACGCTTTCAAATATCCCCGCTGCCGCAAGGGAGAAAAGCATAGCGCCAAAAGCGGCTTCTTCCGAATGGGCAGGCATCATAAGAGGAAGCTCGAAAAGCTTAGTTAAAGCCTTTTTGGTCGGCTCAGAGCGTCTTATACCATTGCCCGAGCCAATTATAACGGAGGGCTTTTTGTCTTCATTTTTTATGCTATCGTAAAGTTCGAAAAGCTCTCTGGCGATGCCATCAACAGTTCCTTTTATAAGCGCGGCGGGGGTGAAATTATCAACTCCAACGCCCTTTATAGAGCCTCTGTCTTGAGGGTTGCTTCTCGTTCCCGAGAATTTCGTTGAAACCTCAAGGGAGGGCGAATCAGAGAGGGCTAAAGCATCCATCTTTTTATAAAGATTTTCAGCTTCGATTCCGCCAAGCTCCTTTAAAACGAGGGAAAGAAAATCCTTTAAAACTGCATAAGCTCTGCCTCCGCATAGAGAGGAACCAACAGCAATTTTCTTTCCGCTGTATAAGGGCCTGATTTCGCATTCGCCCGAAATTTCATCTTTTTCGGTTATCATCGAAATCTGCGCACCCGTTCCAATGTTAATAAGAAGGCTATCTTCATTTTTTATGGAGCCGATAAATGAAGCCTGATTATCGCCTAATGCAACGCAAACAGGGATTCCCTTATAAGCGCCAACAATGGTTGGGTCGTCCGTAACCTCGGGTAAAAGCGAGGGGTCAATACCCGCTTTATTTATTGCGGATTCATCAAAGCAATTTTTCTTTAAATCGAAAATTCCGAGGCTTGCGGCATCGCTTGTATGGAGAAGAGGAGCCTTAGCTCCGCCAAGCTTCATCGCAAGGAATGAATGAATTGTGGTGTATTTTGCTGTATTTTCGGGAACAAGTCCATTTTTTGTATTATAAAAATGAGTAACGTTTCCGAAACCGCTTGCGAGCTTATAGCCTGTGAGCTTGGATAATTCTTCGGCATATGTAGAAGTGCCGAGGGCTTCATTGCCGCGGCCATCCTGCCAAGTGTAAAGAGGGGAGAGGGGCTCTCCCGAAGCATCGAGATAAAGAATGCCGTGCATTTGCCCGGTAAATCCTATCGAGCCGATGTTTTCATATTTCTCTGTTAAATATTCTGCGAGCTCAAAAACCTTTTTGCTGATGATTTTCGGGTCCTGGAGCTTATCGAAGCCATTTTCCTCGATGAAGCTTCCGTTATCTTTTGTAACCGATTCTAAAAGCTTTCCCGAATCGAGGTCAAAAGCAACTGCGCAAATGGTTGTAGTGCCAATATCAATTCCTAAATTTATCATTATTTGATCTCCGTTGAATTGGGGTCGAGCCTTGTTATAATATCCTGCTGAATTGCGGGAGAGAGGTCGAGGAAGTTAACGAAAGTTCCATGGATTCTCATTATATAAACGCCGCTCGGTGCATATTTTTTCGGATTTGCAAGAACCTTTCTTAGAATCTCAGCAGTTGTGATGTTAAGATAGAGATAGAAAGGCGCAATGCCTTTTTGCATTTCATTGAAGAAGAGGGGCTTCATAACCTTGTTTTTAAATTCGATGCCCTTTTCTTCCATAGTTTCGGATTTGAAATATTTGGGGTCGATTCCAAAGTGAGAAGCGCATCCACCGCACATTTTATCAAAAGGAAGCTTCATTGTGGAGAGAGTTCTGAATCCGAGGCCTAAGTTAGCATCGCCGTGAAGCGGGTCAATACCATAGTTCAGCATTTCTCTCGATTTTCTTCCATCAGGGAGCGCGCCTACCCAGTATCCATAAAGCAGATGGGTTGAAGGTGTGCTAAAGTCGGGGCGGAAGGGATTTCCAAGATTATTCCTTTGTGAACGAACAAGGTCTGCGGTTTTTATGCTGACTTCAACCGTTTCGTTATCGGCGGTTTCGTCATTGTTTCCGAATTTGGGGCGGGAGAGGAGATAACCTCTTAAGTCTTCGCTTCCCTCAAAATTATTTTTAAGCGCATCCAAAAGCTTGCTTGCATCCTCGGGCCTTTCTGCTAAAAGCTTATCAACCGCAGTAAAGCTATCAGCAACAACGCTCGAGCCATGGATAAGGCATCCGCTTCCGTGATATTTAGTTCCTTGATTCTTGATATCTCTCGTATCGAAGCCGGTTTCAATTCCGCCCATAAGGCAGCTTAAAAACGGAACGGGCAAAAGGGAGAGCGCGGCAGTTGCGCCGTTTGCGGCATCTGCCATTTCCTTTGTAACGTATTCGAGTCGCTTATAGAAAAGTTCTCTGAGATTTTCTAATTTAGCGGGCTCGCTTTGCGGTCCAATTTCTTCACCCGAAATGAGAGATTTGCCGCCCGTTAAGGTGAGCTCCAAAACCTTTCCGAGGTTGAGCCAGCTGTTGGTGGTGTTTCCACTGTCTTTACCCATAATTAGGGGCTCTTGGCAGCCTGCAATAGAATAATCGGGGAGGTCTGCTTTTTCAACGCCCGTTTGTGTTAACACCTCAAACATTGCATCATCATTGAATAAAGATGGGGTGAGGCAGCCGGGGGTGAAGAAGAATCTTCCGAGCTCTTCATAAACTACATCGGGGGTATTTTTATGGAGTTTAACCGAAAGAATCGGCTGAGGAAGGTTCATATCGTAATATGCATCTAAGAGGGCGAAAGCAGAAGGGTTAGTAAGGTCGGCGCCATCTGCATCGCGGCCTCCGATTATAATATTCTGAGAAATTGCCCAGCTTCTGTCGGCAACGTT
>JAZORV010000018.1:0-2448 GCA_045656785.1 Acutalibacteraceae bacterium
AAAAGGTCCCGAAGGCGCTGTTTCCTTCGAAGAAGAGAAAAAAGCAGAGATAGATAAATCCCTCTGGCGCGGAATCGCAGTTTTTTGCGAAATTTCGGAAGGAAGGATTCATCCCGTAACCCTCGAGCTTTTAGGAAAAGCAAAGGAGCTTGCAAGCGTTATTAATCATCCCGTTTTGGGTGTTGTTATCGGATATAATACCGAGAAAGCGGCAGAGGAATTGCTCCATTTCGGAGTTGATAAGGTCGCGGTTTATGACGATGAGTCTTTTGTTAATTTTAATATTAAGCCATATACCGCTGCTTTTTATGATTTTATAAATAAATTTAAGCCCTCGAGCATACTTGTAGGGGCAACCAATATCGGTAGATCCTTGGCTCCTCGAGTTGCCGCAAGGTGCGAAACGGGGCTTACTGCTGATTGCACAGTTTTAAAAATGAAGGAAAATACCGACCTCGTTCAAATTCGCCCTGCCTTTGGCGGAAATATTATGGCGCAAATTATAACACCAAATGCGCGCCCTCAGTTCTGCACGGTTCGTTATAAGGTCTTTTCTGCCCCTGAAAGGCAAGAAGTAGCTTCGGGCGAGCTTATAAAAATGAAGGTAACGGATGAAATAAGAAAAAGCGGCGCAGAAATAATTTCTGTTAAAAATAAACCTCAGGAAATTGATATTTCCGAAGCGGAGGTTATAGTTGCAGTCGGAAGAGGCATACAGAAGGAATCCGACTTAACTATCGTTAAAGAATTGGCAGAGCTTTTGGGCGCTCAGCTCGCCTCGACCAGACCGCTTATTGAAGCTGGTTGGCTCGACCCCAAAAGGCAGATAGGTCTATCCGGCAGAACGGTTAAGCCTAAGCTTATTATAACCCTCGGTGTTTCCGGTTCTGTTCAGTTTGCGGCGGGAATGAAGGGTAGCGATTATATAATTTCTGTAAATAAAGATCCTGATGCGGCAATTTTTGATGTTTCTCACGTTGGAATTGTTGGAGATATTTATGAGGTTGTCCCCGAGCTTATTGAAAGGATAAAAGGAGGTCGCGGAAATGTATAAAAAGGTAACAAAAGAAGATATTGAATATCTTATCAGCATAACCGCGCCTGAGCGCGTTATTGAAGGTTCAAAAATAAGCGAGGATTATAGCCATGATGAATTAGGCGGAATTTCCAATATGCCCGAGGTTCTTGTGAAAGTTTTATCAACCGAAGAAGTTTCGGGAATTATGAAATATGCAAATGATAATAAAATTCCCGTTGTTGTTCGCGGAAGCGGAACGGGTCTTGTTGGCGCGGCGGTTGCGCTTTACGGCGGAATCATGATCGAAACAACCGCTATGAATAAGATTTTAGAGCTCGATGAAGAGAATCTAACAGTAACAGTTCAGCCGGGTGTTCTTTTGATGGAGCTTGCGGCATTCTCTGAGGAAAATAATTTTCTATATCCGCCCGATCCGGGTGAAAAAAGCGCTACTATTGGCGGAAATATCAGCACAAATGCAGGCGGAATGAGAGCTGTTAAATATGGTGTTACGAGAGATTACGTCAGAGCCTTGACCGCGGTTTTGCCAACGGGCGAAATAGTGAAGCTTGGCGGAAAGGTCGTAAAAAACAGTTCCGGATATTCCTTAAAAGATCTCCTTGTTGGCTCTGAAGGAACCTTAGCTATCGTAACAGAAGCGGTTTTAAAGCTTGTGCCTTTGCCAAAAATAACTGTTTCCTTGCTTGTTCCTTTCCCTGGTATCGATGAAGCAATCAAAACAGTTCCAAAACTAATAAAAAGCAAGGCTTCTTTGGCGGCTATTGAGTTTATGGAGCTTGGAACTATCCTTTTCAGCGAGGAATATCTCGGCAAAAGTTTTCCTGATAAAAAATCTCCCGCTTATCTTATTTTAACCGTTGATGGGAATGAGAAGTCTGAGGTTGATAGAGAAATCGACTCTGTTGCAGAGCTTTGCTTGGACTCAGGCGCTGCCGATGTCCTTATTGTTGATACAGATGAGAGAAAGGGCTCTGTTTGGACGGCCCGTGGCGCATTTTTGGAGGCTATAAAGGCATCAACTTCCGAAATGGATGAATGCGACGTTGTCGTTCCGAGAAATAAGGTTGCAGATTTTGTTTTGTATACCCATGAGGTGGCAAAGGTGCTCGGGGTTAGGATTCCTTCCTTCGGCCATGCCGGAGATGGAAATCTTCACGTCTACGTTTGTCGGGATGATTTAACGGCTGAAGAATGGAAAGAAACTTTAGAAAAAGCCTTCGAGCTTCTCTATAAAAAGGCAAGAGAGTTGGGCGGTCTCGTTTCGGGAGAGCATGGCATTGGCTTTGCTAAAAAACAGTATCTGTTAGATGACTACGGAGATGTTCCAGTTGCCCTTATGAAAGGCATTAAAGCGGCATTCGATCCTAATAATATTCTCAATCCCGGAAAGGTTTTCTAAAAAGAAATTA
>JAZORV010000019.1:0-4970 GCA_045656785.1 Acutalibacteraceae bacterium
CAACAATTCTTCCTGTTTCCAAGGTTTCCTTTGGGCTTGCAACCGGAGGAACAGATTTTGGAGGCAAGGGCAACCCCGTTAAATTTGGCGGTGGTGGCGGAGCAGGCGTTTCAATAACTCCTATCGCGTTCATCGTTGTTAAAAACGGAGACGTTAAAATGCTTCAGATATATAAGGATGAATCCTCAGCAAATAAGGCTATCGGAATGATTCCTGAGCTTTTCGATAAGATTTCCTCTCTTTTCAAAAAGAAGGAAGAAATTGATATAGAGGACCTTAAATAAGTTCATTTTTTTCGTGGCTCAACATATCCTTTATTAGTTCTATAAAATAAGGGAGCTGAGAGCATGATTAAAAAATTAATATCAAGTTTTGTTGCTTTTTCTTTGAGCCTTAGCTGTTGCATCGTTGCTAAAGCCGATGGCTTTAGCGTCAGCGCAAGGGCGGCGATAGTTGTCAATGCTGAAACGGGTGGGGAGATTTTCTCCTTCAATGCCGACGAAAGGCTTCCGATGGCAAGTACAACGAAGATTATGACAGCCATCCTCCTTTGCGAAAATTGTGAACTCCAAAAAACCATCGTTGCAACGAAGGAAATGGTAACGGTCGAAGGCTCGTCAATGGGGCTTTTGGAAGGGGACATAGTGTCTTTTGAAGCGCTGCTTTATGGAATGATGCTCCCTTCGGGAAATGATGCCGCAAATACGGCTGCTATCGCGATGGCAGGCTCCCTCGAGAGCTTTGCGCTTATGATGAATAAAAAAGCGGCAGAAATCGGGATGGATAACACCAATTTTGTAACTCCATCGGGGCTTGATGCTGATGAGCATTATTCAACTGCTCGCGATATGGCGAAATTGGCGGTTTATGCTATGAAAAATCCGATTTTTAGAAAAGCGGTTTCTATTAAAACCAAAACCCTCAAATATGGTAACCCGCCTTATAGAAGAACCCTTAAAGGTCATAATAAGATTTTGAGCCTTTATGAAGGCGGAAACGGAGTAAAAACGGGATATACTTCAAAATCCGGCAAATGCCTCGTTTCTTCTGCCGAGAGAAACGGAAAAAAGGTAATAGCAGTAACCTTAAACGATAGCTCAACTATTGAGAATCATTCGAAGCTTTTGGATTTTGGATTTGATAGGCTCATCCTTAAAGAACTGACCATTCCGGATGATTTAGAACTTAATATAATAGCAAAAGCCGAAATGCCTGCAGAGCTTCAAAAAATTAAAGAGAAATTGTATCTTACCGATGAAGAGGCTGAATTGCTCAGATATAAAATTAAGATTAAAAATATGATATATGCCCCGATTAAGAGAGGGGATAAGCTCGGAGAAATTCAGTTTTTTATCGAAACGCAGAAAATTAAGAGCATAGAATTAAAATCCCGAAAAGATATAAGAATTAAATTTAAAGATAAAAGTATTTTTGAAAAAATGATTGAAACTGTTTTAGAAATGATATCAGTAAACTAAATGAGGAAACTTAAAGATGAAGGATAATAAAATAAGATTGCAAAAATTTATGTCCCAAGCGGGAATCGCCTCTCGCAGAGCCGCAGAAGAAATGATAGCGGCAGGAAGAGTCAGAGTTAATGGCAGAGTGGCGGGAGTCGGCGATAAGGTTGACCCTATCAGAGATAAGGTAACCGTTTCGGGAAAGAGAGTTCTCAATACCTCTAAAAAGATGTATATAATGCTCCATAAACCGAGAGGTTATGTTACTACTATGAGCGATGAGCAGGGCAGAAAATGTGTGGCTCAGCTTATAGAGGACGCTCCCGAAAGGCTTTTTCCTGTAGGTCGCCTCGATAAGGATTCTGAGGGCCTTCTCTTGATGACTAACGATGGTGAATTTGCAAATGCTTTAACCCATCCTTCAAAGCTTGTTAATAAATGTTATCGAGTAACCGTTAGAGAAAAGGTTACGGATGAAATGATAGATACCCTGACAACCGGCGTTTCGCTCGATGGTAGAATGACTCAGCCCTGCGAGGTTCATATCCTCGAAAAAGGGGAGAACAGAACAGTTCTTTATTTTGTTATAACCGAGGGCAGAAACAGGCAGATAAGAAGAATGTGCGAGTTTGTCGGGCTAACGGTTATCAGGCTTAAGAGGGTTGAAATCGCGGGAGTTAAGCTTGGAATGTTGCCGATTGGAAAATGGCGCGAGCTTAATGAAAAGGAAATGAAGCATCTGAATAACGTTTCAACAGTTAAGATAGGAGCAAAGAAATGATAGAATCAAAATTATTGGCAAAAGAAGAAGCCAAAGCGCTTTATCTTCAGAGTAATATAGAGTTTAAAGAAAATTCCGAGGCTATGGCTCTTGTCGATTCGGGCAAAACCCTTTGTTTTTGTTTGTTTTATATAGAGAACGGAAAGATAACCATTGAAAAGCTTAGCCCCGAAGAGGATATAATGCTCTGCGATGGTGCTTTAAGATCAGCTTTGTTTATTGCCGCAAATAGGGGAATAATGGAAGCGGAGAGAAAAGAAACCGTTTCAGGAGCCCTTATCAAGCGTGTGGGTTTCTCAGATAACGAGGAAAATACGTTTGTTGATATAACAAATTTGTTTTCTTCTTGTGAAAACTGTAAAAAAGATTAATTGGTGCTTGATATTTGTGTTATTTTGTTATATAATGTAATTTGGTCAAATTTGGAAGTTGATAATTCTTCACGGAGGTAATATATATGAATTTTGAAGCAGGCCTTCAAAAGCTTAATGATGAAACCGCAAAAATCGCAAGCGAATCGGTAAAGCAGCTTGAAGCTCTTTTTGATGACGGATGTTTTACCCAACTCGATAAATTTGCGATGAATGAAAACGAGCCTTGCGAGTGCATAACAGCTTATGGCACCGTTTGCGGAGTTATGACCTTTGCTTTTTCGGGAGCAAAAGGTGTAAACGGCGCTATGGGCAAAAAGATGGCTGAAAAAATCGGTAAGGTTTATAGCCTTGCAGAAAAGGTTGGCGCTCCCATTGTTGGAATCTATAATTCCGATGGCGCGCATATCGATGAGGGAATAGATGCAATGGAGGCTTATGCTTCGCTTATTGCAGCTGCATCTAAGCTTTCGGGCGTTGTTCCTCAGATTTCGGTTATCGCGGGAGATTGCATTGGATCTTCAGCAGTTCTCGCAACAACTGCAGATGTTGTTATCATGAAAAAGGATGCCGAGCTTTATGTAACAGCAGGCTCTGTCTTAAAGGATGAAAAGGTTGGCTCAGCTGAGCTTGCCGCTAAAAACGGTACGGCCGCTATTATAGCAGAAACCGATGAAGAGATTTATAATAAGGTTGCGGAGGTTATCACATTCCTTCCTCAAAATAATCTTGCTGCTCCCGTTGTTGGCGAATATTATCCCGCAAGCGGAAATATCGCAAGCGAGGATGCTTATGAGGTTATCGCGGGCATTGCTGATGCAGATAGCTTCTTGGAGCTTTATAAGGACTATGCAGAAAAGGCTATCGTTGGCTTTGCAAGAATAAACGGAGCCGCAACTGCTATCGTTGCAACAAATTCCGAAAAGCTCGATGCTGCAGCAGCTTCAAAAATTGCAAGATTCGTTCGTTTCAGTGATGCTTTTTCAATTCCCGTTGTAACGCTTCTTAATTCTTATGGCGTTCTCGGAAATAAAGAGGACGAGCTTTCCGGCGGTGTTAAATATGCTTCTCAGCTCGCTCACGCTTATTCAGAAGCTACAACCGCTAAAATTACTGTTATCACAGGTGCCGCAGTTGGCGGAGCGTATATCGCTCTCGCAAGCAAGGCCGCAGGTATTGATAGCGTGTTCGCTTGGCCTACCGCTTTTGTTTCCGCTTTAGAGCCTAAAACAGCAGTTGAGCTTCTTATGAAGGATAAACTCGCTGAAGGAGAAACAAGAGAAAATTTGGCAAACGCTTATTGCGAAGAAGAGGCTTCAGCCTTTGTTGCTGCAAAGAAGGGCTATGTTGAGGATGTAATCAGCCCTATGGAAACTGCTCCTCGCTTGGCTTTGACCCTTGAGATGCTTTCTTCAAAGAGAGTTTCAACCCTTAATAAAAAACATTCAAATATTCAATTATAATTGATTTCGGAGGAAAATAAAATGAAACAGCTTAAAATAACAGTTAATGGAAAAGCTTATGACGTAACAGTTGAAGAATTGGGCGCAACCGCTTCTGCACCCGTTGCAGCTCCCGTTGCTGCTCCTGCTCCTGCAGCAGCCCCCGCTCCTGCAGCTGCCCCTGCTCCCGCAGCAGCTCCTGCACCTGCAGCTCCCGTTGCTGCCGGCGAAGGTGATCCCGTTAACGCACCCATGAATGGTAATATCGTTGACGTTAAGGTAAGCGCAGGTCAGTCCGTTTCTAAGGGCGACGTTCTTGTTATTCTTGAAGCTATGAAGATGGAGAATGAAATCATGGCTCCTCGCGATGGTGTTGTTTCTTCCGTTCTCGTTAGCAAGGGAGAAACTGTTGATACAGGTAAAACTCTCGTTACCATCCAATAATTTTTATAATTCGAAAGAGGTAAATCTTTATGGCTAAAATTGGTATTACCGAAACCATCCTCCGAGACGCGCATCAGTCCCTCATCGCAACCCGTATGACGACTGAGGAAATGCTCCCGATGCTCGAGGATCTTGATAAAATCGGATTTCATTCTCTCGAATGTTGGGGCGGAGCAACCTTTGATAGTTGCCTTCGTTTCCTCAATGAGGATCCCTGGGAGAGATTGAGAATAATCCGTGAGAAATGCCCCAACACAAAGCTCCAAATGCTTTTCAGAGGCCAGAATATGCTCGGATATCGCCATTATGCAGATGACGTTGTTGAGTATTTCGTTCAGAAATCTGTTGCAAACGGTATCGATATAATCAGAATTTTTGATGCTCTTAATGATATCAAAAATCTCAAAACCTCTATCGACGCTGCAAAGAAGGAAAAGGCTCACGTTCAGGCAGCATTCTCTTATACAACAGG
>JAZORV010000020.1:0-6167 GCA_045656785.1 Acutalibacteraceae bacterium
TCGAATAAGTCCTCACTAAAGTCATCAGCATCCAGGAAATGTAATTTTATCAAATAGTTATCGTATTTGAAGCATATGGTTGCCTCATCATACCACTCGGGGTAATTATTCACATAACAATAATATCCAAATTTAGTTTTCTTTTCGCTCCTTGTAAACTTTTGAAAGTCGGAACCATACTCATCCGCCAATTCCAATAAAGTTTTCTTTTTGTCAGCCTTTTGGAGCGGCCGGAATGTCATTATGAATTTCATGCGACTATCATACTTATCCCTATAATTATAATACTCCGCATAATAACTTACATCTCCGGCATAGCCGCCACATAAAGTGTAAATCGGTATATTTTTTATGGTACATGTCAATACTTTTTCTTGTTTGGCAGCCCATTTTAAAAGTGGCTCTGCTTTAAAATTATAAACATCATACGTTGATTCTTTGGATGTTTTAAGAAAATCTACAAATTGTTGCCAAGGCCTTTTGTCTTTATAAGAAACAATGGTATCGAAATATGGTAACCGCTTATTTGGACTAACTGATGGTAATGAATTCAACGATGTTAAAGCTTCATTGCTCGAAGATTCTTGTGAAGATGAGCTTTCAGTTCCGTTAGAAAGTTTCGAATCATCGCTCGTGTCTTCGCTCTCGTTTTTCTCTTTGGGAACAGAGTTAGAAGACTTTGAAGCATCACTAGTTTCTTCTTTGTTGTTATTTGAAACATTCTCGGTTTCTTCAAGTATCGAGCTTGAATTCTCAGAAGATTCAATACTTTCAGTTTTAGAGGAAATTTCGTTCAATTGTTCTTTGATGCTATCCAGCATTCCGCAAGAGGTAAGGGATAGCGCCATACAAAACAAAATCACTATACACAATAGCTTTTTCATCATTAAAATACTCCTTTCAATAATTATCTGCAAGAAATTCTTTTATTTCTTCTTAAAAGACAAGGGATGGTTCTATGTCTTTTTTCCTTTTTTTACCTCTGCAATTTAATTTTACACTAAAGTCTGCGCATTGTCAACAATGTTTTTCCGCATCATTCGACAGTTATTAGTCAAAATGCGCATAGCTGAACTTTGTGCTCCGAGTATGCATTATGATAAGATATTCTATTAAAAGTGCAAAACTTTTTAGGTTAAAAAATTAAAATAATGCATTGACTAAACAGAACAATGTGATATAATTATAATTGATATAATAGTGGTCGGATTTAAAAACGACCGAAAGGAGCAAAATAATATGAACCCTATTCTTGAAGCAGTCAGAAACGTTGGCTTAATGCCCGTTATCAAGCTTGATGACCCCGATAAGGCGGTTGACCTTGCAAAAGCGCTTACCAAAGGCGGAATCCCCGTGGCAGAGGTTACCTTCCGCGCGGCAGGAGCAGACAGAGCAATAAAGGCTATTGCCGAAGCTCTTCCCGATATGCTCGTTGGAGCAGGCACTGTTATCAACACCCATCAGGCAGAGCTTGCAATTAACGCAGGCGCAAAATACATCGTTTCCCCAGGCTTCGTTCCCGAGGTTGTTAAATATTGTATTGACCGCGGATGCCCTGTTATCCCCGGCTGCACCAATGCCAGCGAGGTTTCTGAGGCTGCTAATTTAGGCCTTGAGGTTGTTAAATTCTTCCCTGCAGAGGCTATGGGTGGACTCAAGGTTTTGAAGGCTCTTGCAGGCCCCTTCGCAAGCATGAAATTTATCCCCACAGGCGGAATCGGCCCTAATAACCTTGGCGATTATCTCGCATTCAATAAAATCATCGCTTGCGGCGGAAGCTGGATGGTTCCAACAAAGCTCGTTGATGAAAACGATTGGGACGGTATCACCGCCCTCGCAAAAGAAGCGGTTACCGCTATGCTCGAGGTTTCGGTTAAGCATATCGGCATCAATTCGGAAAATACTGACGAGGCTCTTGCTTCTGCAAAGGCATTTGCCGCAATTTTAGGCGGAGAAATCAAAACAGGCTCTAAATCTCATTTCGTTACAACCGAGATTGAGGTTATGAAATTCAATGGCGCAGGCTCTATGGGTCACATTGGTCTCGGCGTTACCGACGTTGACAGAGCTATCCGCTATTATGAATCTCAGGGTCTTGAATTCGATTATGAAACAAAGCAGCTCGATGATAAGGGCAACGCTAAGTTTATCTATTTCAAGAATGAGATTGGCGGCTTCGCTATTCACCTTGTTACAAAATAATTCATTATAAAAGGAGAAAATAAAATGAAAGTTGTTACTTTTGGCGAGCTTATGCTCAGACTCGCACCCTTCGGCTATTCAAGATTCGTTCAGTCCGAAAGCTTTGAGGCTACCTTCGGTGGCGGCGAAGCATACGTTGTTGTTTCTCTTGCAAACTATGGCATCGATGCCGCTTTCGTTACAAAGCTTCCCGAGCACGAAATAGGACAGATGGCGGTTAATTCTCTTCGCAAGTTCGGCGTTGATACTTCTAAAATCACCCGCGGCGGAAATAGAGTTGGTATTTACTACTGCGAAAAGGGCGCTTCTCAAAGACCCTCTAAGGTTATTTATGATAGAGCTTATAGCGCAATAGCTGAAGCTACTACCGCTGATTTTAACTGGGATGCTATTTTCGAAGGCGTTGATTTGTTCCATTTCACGGGAATCACCCCCGCTCTCGGCGATAACGTTGCAGAAATCTGCCTCGAGGCTTTAAAGGCTGCGAAGGCAAGAGGTATCACCGTTTCTTGCGACCTTAACTACCGCAAAAAGCTCTGGACAAGAGAAAAGGCAGGCCAGGTTATGGGAACTCTTATGCCCTACGTTGACGTTTGTATCGCAAACGAGGAAGATGCTTCCGACGTTTTCGGCATCAAAGCAAGCGACACCGACCTTACTGCAGGAAAGGTAAACCACGAAGGCTACAAAGAGGTTGCAAAGAAGCTTGCTGACCAATTTGGCTTCAAGAAGGTTGCTATCACCCTTCGCTCCTCCATTTCGGCTAACGATAACGATTGGGCAGCTATGCTCTATGATGGCGAGGAATACAATTTCTCCAAGACCTACCATATGCACATTGTTGACCGTGTTGGCGGTGGCGATAGCTTTGGCGGCGGTCTTATCTACGCTCAGCTCAATGGCTATTCTTCAAAAGACAGCATCGAATTTGCAGTTGCAGCTTCCTGCCTCAAGCATTCTATTGAAGGCGATTATAATATGGTTTCTGTTTCAGAGGTTAAGACCCTCGCCGGCGGCGATGGCTCGGGCAGAGTTCAAAGATAATTTTCCGAAAATTTATTTTTCACAAAAGAACAGCACTCCGTTTTTAAAACAGAGTGCTGTTATATTTTTATCTCGGCTCGGAGCAAATATCCAATAAATCGCTGAGCTTTGCTTCCGCTAAGCGGATAACCATATCTCCTGCGCTATAATAAATTTTAACCATACCGTTTTCTTCGAACATGGCGCAAGGGAACAGCGCATTATTTCTGAATCCACCTTCAAGCTCATGTTTTCCTTCCGGAACCATAAGAGGCACTTTCGACATTCCGATAACCTTTGATGGGTCCTCTAAATCGAGAAGCATAATTCCAATAACGTAGCGCTTTGTCCAACCCCACTGCTCCCATCCGTTTATGCCTCTTGAATCATCTCTGTCAACCGAATGGAAGATACAAAGCCAACCCTTATCGGTTTTCAAAGGAGGCGCGGCAGGACCTATTTTATCGTTGCAGAAGGGAACGTCTTCACAAGCGAGAACTAATTTTGAATTGCCCCAATAAACGAGATCAGGAGATTCCGAAAGCCAGATATCGAATCTATCCTTTCCGCCACGAGAATAAACAGGCATTGGGCGCTCAAGGCGGACATATTTGCCCCCGATTTTCTCGGGGAACAGCACCATATTTCTATTATCAGGAACCGAAAGATGCAGAATTTCAAAATTCTTGAAATCATCCGTAACGCAAATTCCTCCGCGAATTCCATGCTCGGAATCGGCGGCAAAGCAGATATAAAATCTACCGTCGAGATAGGTTATTCTCGGGTCATAAGCTCGGGAAAACTCCTCGTTTTTAAGCTCAAAAGCAGGTTCAGGCGAAACCTTAAAATGGATTCCATCCTCGCTTTCGGCATATCCAAGGTTCGTTCCTTCAAAATATCTTCCCTCTTTATAATCCTCTTCTGTTGCGCCGTAATCGTTTCTGAAAAGCATAATATATTTTCCGTTATGCTTTATAACGCCTGCATTAAAAGTCAGAGAAGAATCATAAGGAACGTCATCCTTAGTTAAAACAGGGTCGGGATAGCGAGTTATTATAGGGCTTGTTTTAAACAATGCTTCAAATTCTTTTTCGTTCATTTTCATCATTCCTTTTTAGATTTATGCTATTTTAACACGAATTAGCGCTATATGTAAAGCATTTTCGGGATAAATTAATAAAATTTTATAAAAAACAAAAATATAGTAGAAATTATTCAAAAGATGTGGTATAATGTTTCGGTAAAATAGTTTTGTTATGCCCATTTTCTTTTGGAGGTGCTAAAAAATGCGCATTATCAGCGGAATTGCAAGAGGGCGCAGATTGGAAGCGCCTGAGGGAACGGAAATTGTCCGCCCGACAACAGATAAGGTTAAAGAAGCGATTTTCAGCAGTATTCAATTCGATATTGAAGGAAGGCGTGTGCTTGACCTTTTTGCAGGCTCGGGTCAGTTAGGTCTTGAGGCTTTAAGCAGAGGAGCAGATTCTGCAGTTTTCATCGATAAGGAATATTCTTCTGCCGAACTCATCAAAAGAAATATAAAGTATTGCGGTTTTGAAGCCGAATCAAAGGTTTATAAGGCTGATTTTTCCGCATTTTTAAATGGCTGCACCGATTCCTTTGATATCGCATTTCTCGATCCCCCATATTCGGCAGGGCTTTTGGATGAAGCTTTAAGGCTTGTTTCAAAGTTTATAACCGAAGGCGGGCTTATAGTTTGCGAATATCCATTGGAAGGCTCGGCGCCAATGGCTCCTGAAGGCTTTTCGGAGAAGCAAAAGAAATATGGCAAAACATTAGTATCTGTTTTCAGAAAAGAGGGCGGTATATGAAAAATTCAATAGCAATTTGCCCGGGTAGTTTTGACCCCATCACAGTTGGCCATATCGATATTATCAAAAGGGCATCCCTTATGTTCTCTAAGGTCATCGTTGTTGTTATGACGAATTCTTCAAAAAGCCCCTGCTTCTCCCCCGAAGAAAGAATTGAAATGATAAAAGCGGCAACCGCCGATATTCCTAATATCGAGGTTGATTACTATGGTGGTCTGCTTGCTGACTATTGTCGCGAGAAAAACGCGTTAGCTATCATTAAAGGTCTTCGCGCTATGTCGGACTTTGAATATGAATTCCAGATGGCGCTCACCAACCGCAAGCTCAACCCGGAAACCGAAACCATCTTCTTAACCACCGCCGCCGAAAATATGTATTTGAGCTCGAGCATGGTTAAGCAAATCGGCTCAATGGGTGGAGATATCAGCGACTTTGTTCCTGCAGAAATTCATGAAAAAATTAAAAATCGCATATTAAAGAAAGGATAATACTATTATGAACATGGAAGAACTTCTCGATCAATTAGACGAAATGCTTGATAAAGGCATCAAAATTCCCGGCAAAAAGAGCGTTTTAGACGTCGAGGCAATCAGAGCCACTATCGACGATATTCGCTTCGCTATGCCCAATGAAATTAAGCAGGCTCGCGGAATTGTTGCCGATCGCACCCAGATAATCACCGATGCAAAGCGCGATGCTGATGAAATCATCCGCAATGCCGAAGAGCGCGCAAAGGCTCTCTGTGCTCAGGAAGAGATTACAAGAATGGCTCAGCAAAAAGCAAGCGAGATTATTGCTTCTGCTCAAAGCCGCTCAAAGGAAATGAGAAAGGCTGCTCAGGATTTTGTTGATGATATTATGCGCCGCTCCGACGAAAGCCTCACCGCTACCCTTACCGAGGTTCGCCGCACTCGCGCAGCATTAAAGCAGCAGATTCCTCCTGTTAATGCTGAAAAATAAAACTTTGATAGCTCTCGCAAGGCGGGAGCTATTTTTTTATGATTCCTATTTCATTTTTTATATTGACTACCGAAGCTTTTTTTAATATAATAAATATATATATCAGTTTTAAGGGAAGCGAAGCTTTTATGAAAAACTTTATGAAAAGAG
>JAZORV010000021.1:0-2783 GCA_045656785.1 Acutalibacteraceae bacterium
CAGGAGGTTTTTAAAATGAAAAAACTTTTAGCACTTGTTATGGCTTTTATGCTTATAGCTTGCGTTTTTGCAGGCTGTGGCGGCGGTGGAGATGATGGCTCTGCTCAGGTTTCTCTTAAATGGGCAATAGCATTTAGCGAAACCAAAGATTACCCGGCGGTTATAGGGGAAGTAAATAAGAAACTTGAAACATTACTTCCTAATACCAAGCTTGAACTTCTTCTTGATGCACAACTCGGCTCAAAATGGTCGCTTTGGATGGCGGGCGGAACGCCGATTGACCTTGTAAATTCCGGCTGGCAAACCGAACTTTATGGCGATATCGCAACAAGAACATATTACGAGCTTGATGATATGATCGCAGAATATGCACCTAATATTAAGGCGGAATGGGAAAGGTATGACCTTGAATATGCAAGTGGAACTTATAACGGAAAACTCTATGCAATTCCTAATGTTCAGTATCATACCGATGTTTCCTTTATGTTAGCATTGCCTAATGATTTAGCCGAGTATTTAGATGTTGATGAAGTAATCGCAGTAACAAAAAATCAAAGAAAAACACCCGAAAAATTGTATCAACTTATCGATGAATTTTTAACAAAGGCTTATGCATCGGGCAAGCTCGATACCGATGATATCTCAAATATTATTGATGTTAACAGACTCGCAAACCTTGCAAAACGTGGCTATGACTTCATCGGAGGAGATGAAAGCAATATTTGTTATGATGTTGATGATGAAAGCTGTAAACTCATAGATTTCCACACAACCGAGGAGTTTAAAACCTTTATCAAATATGCTGAAAAATGGTATAAAGCAGGTTATGTTTCAAAGGATATCCTAACAGGTGCAGGCCCCGGAAACCGTGCTTATGTTATCCAGTATACCTCTAATAACCGCGGTAAAATTGGCGGCAAAACTACAGGTGTCGCAAAATATAGCACTAATGATGCCGATTGCCTTTGGATTGATATAAACAACAAAGAGCTTGATTATCTTGGTGTAAGTCGTTTGGGTTATGTAAATACATATACTTCGATTCCTTCAACAAGCGAAAACCCAGAGAGAGCTATGAAGTTTTTAAATGTTCTTCATAGCGAAGAGGGAAGAGAACTTATGAATCTTATTTGCTATGGCATTGAGGGCAAACATTACGATGTTATTGATGCTGATAAGAACTATATCACTCCTTATGATTACGCAGGACAGCCAACTTCATCGGCTAAATACGGAATCTCAAACTGGATGATAGGAAACATCTTCTTTGCTGATATTTGCTATCCGCTTTACGATGAAGAATATGTTAATTATGCAAACGATTACTTCAATAAGCGTAAAGATGTAACAAGAACAAAGGCATTTAAGTTTGCAGCAAATATGGATAATATCGCAACCGATTTAGCGCAACTCAAGGCGGTTAACAAGGAATATGAATCGCAGCTTATTTCAGGCTCACTTTCTGATATGAATGCGAAGTATGACCAAATGCTATCGAAGTGTGAAGCCGCAGGTCAAAGCAAAATTATTGCTGAAATCCAAAAACAAATTGATGAGTATATAAAGGGTTAATTTTCGAAGAAAATTAACCCATCGATATAAATCCTTTGTGGGATTTTCGATATATGTCAAAACATTCGATATACCTTGCGGTACGATATGTTCCTTACGGAACGAGATTTATATCATATCGAATTCGAGCGAAAGCGAGAATATATCGAATTTGCCATAGGCAAATATATCGGGTTGGCATATTGCCAACATATCGATAAAATAATTTCAATATAAAACGGTGAGTGGATTGTAAAAAATACAATCCCTCAGTCAAAACCAAACGGTTTTGACAGCTCCCTTTACACAAGAGAGCTGTCAACGGAAAAAATTATAAAAAATTTCGCTTTAAAAAACACTAATACTTCTTGTATATAATCGGCATTCAACTTTCCGGAATAAAATATTTGGTTAAATGCGAATTATATTGCGGTCAGGCAAGAAATAATGTTTTTTAGAAATATAAAAATTTTAGATAAAAAAAGGTGATATGAAATGAAAAACAAAATTTTAGCAATCCTTTTATGCGTTGTTATGGTTGTTGCGTTATTGCCTGTGTCTGCTTCAGCAACATCAACATATACAGTCAGAGATGACTTTAACTATGCTGATGCCGATGCTTTAGCAGAGGTTTGGAAGAGTGAAGTTGCAAACTACAGAAGCAACACTACTGATGGTACCGCAGCTGCTTCAGAGGCTTCGGTTTCAACGAAGGATAATCGTTCTGTTTTAATTGCTCCAATGGGTACCAACACTAGACAAACTCATTATGCAACACCAATTTCTTGGCCTACTGATAAGCTTCAAAAGTTTACTACTGTTTTTTATTATGATTCTGTAGAGACTACTAGAACATCAATATACAATCCTTCTATATATGTTTTGAGAATAGACGGAAATAGGAGTTTGACTATTTTACCTGAGAAAAAAGATGGTGCTCTTACTTTAAGTTGGTATGAGTTTTATTTCAATGGTACAAAATGCACCAATAGAACAGGTAAAGCAACTAACGGAATTGCGCTTGATACATGGTTAACTCTTACTGCAACCTACGATTATAGTGTTGAAGGACAGGTTAGTGTTAGCGCAACAGTTTTTGATGGAATTAATACTGTTGATTTGCAGAGCCATACAATAGCAATTGCAGAGGAAGAAACTTTTAATGCAGGTTTTGGTTCTTATAGAAACGACAACTTTGTTTACTTTGATTCCGCAACATTTGAATTTGAGGG
>JAZORV010000022.1:0-16545 GCA_045656785.1 Acutalibacteraceae bacterium
AGGATTATTTCATATCGAGTGTAAACGAGATATTTCATTTTATAAAATTTGTGTTTGGTTTTAAGAAATAACTTATGACATCATAATGGACAATAAAAATGCTTTTAACGCGCCGCCTTAAAGCTCAAAAAAACACGAATCAACTTATATAATATAGGCTTTGAGAAGCCTCGATATGCTGTTTTGTATTTTATATCGAAACCGCTTGAAATCAACCGATATCTGTGTTATACTTGAAAAAATATATTAAATAGGAGGCTTTTCCTTTGGCTATTGAAATAATTAAAGCCTTTAACAATAATGACAATTTTGTTTTTATTCCTGCCTGCTGTTATGCGGGAAATCAATTTAAAGTTTTAAAATACAATTATCCTCCACTATTCACTTTAGATGATATTCAAATCGATATGCCGGTTACAATTACCGACGTTCCGAGACTTGATCTCGATGGCAGCGGAAAAATCGAAGTTACCTCCGGGGACGCTGCAACGCCCGCGGTGGGTGTTTTTTCACCCTCACTAAAAAGAGGGCTCCTTGTTTTCACTCTGCAAGAGATCGACGGCAAAAATATCGGTCTGGCTTATGAAAACGGTGAAATCAGGCTCACTTGGCCCGCAAAAAGAGAAAAGATATACACGATGTGCAAAATGAGCGAAAATACAGACGAATGGCAGAATGAACCGAGAGAAATTCCGCACAAGGTTTTAGATTTTCCTTGCGAAAACATCGCGGAATTCTATCGTATTTTCTTTGAAAACCGAAAAATAATGGGTTTGGATTCCGAAAGACCCGAGGTTATCCCATTCGAAAAGCAATTCCTGATCCATCGAAAAAAATTCAACAATATGAATTGGAATGAACAACTAGGGATATATCAAGTCGGAACCACTAACGATAAATATCAGGTTTGGCAGCCCGGATGGGTTGGCGGCGCGATCAGCGGATACCCTTTAATGATGCTCGGCGGAGAAACCGAGCTTGAGCGCGAAATGAAAACCCTTTCGTTTTTGTTTTCCACTCAAGGAGATAGCGGTTTTTTCCAAGGAAATATTGATGCCGAGGGAAACGCATCCGATGATATTTTTACAATTACCTCCCAGCATCTGCAATTAACTCGCAAATCCGCTGATGCTTTTTATTTTCTCTTTAAGCATTTTAAATTTATGCAAAAAAAGAATCTTGAAATTCCAAAAAGCTTCATTGAAGGCGCAAAAAAAGCGGCAGATGGCTTTTTGAGGCTTTATAACCGCTATGGGCAGTTTGGTCAATTTGTTGATATTAACACCGGCGATATCTTCGCAGGAGGCTCGACCTCAGCCTCAATGGCCCCTGCAGGTTTAGCCGAGGCTTATATGTTTTTTAATAACCCCGAATACCTGATAATTGCAAAAGCAAGTGCTGAGGATTATTATAAAAACTGGCTTTCAAAGGGTTATACAACGGGCGGACCCGGGGAAATACTCCAAGGGGTTGACAGCGAAAGTGCCTTTGGGCTTTTGGAAAGCTTCGTAGTGCTTTATGAGGTTACTAATGAAGATAGATGGCTCGAATACGCAAAGGAATGCGCTCATTATTGCAGCACTTGGGTTGTTAGCTATAACTATAAATTCCCCAAAAACTGCGAATTTGCGCGACTTAATATCAAAACGATCGGCAGCGTTTTTGCTAACATCCAGAATAAGCACTCTGCTCCCGGAATCTGCACCCTTTCAGGAGATAGCTTATATAAATTATGGAAATGGACAAACGATCCTTTATATTTAGAGCTTCTTAAGGATATTGCTCTTCCTCTCGGGCAATACATTTCTACCGATGAAAGACCCATCTATGATTGGGATGCTAAGAATAGCGAAGATATCTTAGCTCACCGCCTGCCCGCAGGCTTTATGAACGAGCGCGTTAATATGTCGGATTGGGAGGGCGAAGACTGTGTTGGCGGCGTTTTCAACGGCAGTTGTTGGCCTGAAACCAGCAATTTGCTCACCTTAGCCGAGGTTATACCTCTGCTTCAAAAAGAAGGATTATAACCAACTTAAAACAAAAAACTTTTCACACCCACAAAAATTTAATCATTGATTTTTTTGCAAAATTCTGCTATTATGATATTAATCTATTGTGGAGGTGAAAATGAAATGGGTGGCGCAATATTTTTTATTATTGGCTACATAATGGGAATTGCATTATATCTTCTTCCCTCTATCATTGCTCTTGCAAAGAGAAACAGAAGAACTAAGGTTATCTTGTTTAATATTTTCCTTGGATGGACCATCGTTATGTGGATAATCAGCCTTGTTTGGGCTTGCAAGCGTGAAGATGACGTTCAGCAGTAATTTCATTTAAGCCCGGAGACCTCTCGCTAATATAACGCGAAGGGTCTCATTTTTTTCTAAAAAAAACTATTTTCATTTTAACGTTTCTCGTTGTAATTTTCTTTAAAAGCTATGTTTGCATTTCATTATTGATTTTTTATAATAAAGGTGGTAAAATAGCATAAGGTAAAAAGCTTAATATAATATATCCGCCCGTGGCGCAGCCGGATAACGCAGCAGATTCCGATTCTGAAGATCGGGGGTTCGAATCCCTTCGGGCGGGCCAAAATCGACAAATCTCGACAGAGGTTTGTCGATTTACTTTTTACCTCTTTACTCTTCACTTTTCACTCTTCTCTATCGATACTTGTCGATTAGGTAATAAGTAATAGTGAATAGTGAAGAAGTTTCGGTGTGCCTTCGGCACGAATTATAAATAATATGTAGTGGTTCGAACACATAGGTCAAAAATTCAAAGGGATTCGAAGCCTTTAATTGCTTACAAAACAAAAAAGGAACAGACTCGAAATGTCTGTTCCTTATCTATTACATATATTGATTATACCAAACAAGGAAGGTATAAACTGTCCAGATTTTGCGACTGTTATCCGCTTTGCCACATTTATGCTCATCGAGGAGCTTTACGAGCTCTTTGGTATTGAAATATTTATCGGCAATTTCACCCATAAACTCCGCTTTAACCTTGCTATAATATTCATCCTCTTTAAGCCATACTCTGATAGGCACGGGGAAGCCGAGTTTGGGCTTTTCGCTCGTCTTTTTAGGCAAGGTTTTTGAAGCTGCGGCTCTGAGCGCCAATTTAGTGCTTAAAAGATTGACTCTTTTTGAAAGCGGAATGGTCTGCGCTAATTTCATAACCTCTTTATCGAGGAAGGGAACGCGAAGCTCCAAGGAATGCGCCATCGACATTTTATCAGCCTTCAAAAGGATATCCCCCATAAGCCACATATTAATATCGAGGTATTGCATACGGGTTACCTCATCCTTATCGGAAACCTCGGAATAGAACTTATGGCAAAGCTCTGCGGGCTTTACTCCGAGCTCCTTTTTAAGAAGCTTTTTTCTATCCTTCATCGTGAAAATATTTGCGTTTCCGATAAACCATTCATCAACAGGTCTTCCGCGGCGAATGAGGAAGTTGATTCCGTGGATTTTGGGCATTACACTCGCGACTTTACCGATTGCTCTGCGAATGCAGAGAGGAACCTTGTTATATTTTGGACAAGCAAGCGGAGTTTGATAAATTTTATATCCGCCGAAAAGCTCATCGGCACCTTCACCCGAAAGGACAACCTTAACATTTTCTGCAGCAATTTTTGAAACAAAATAAAGCGGAACAGCTGCCGGGTCTGCCAAAGGCTCGTCCATCTGGTATTGAATTTTCGGGAACTCGCCCCAAAATTCTTCGGGAGAGATAACGTGGCTTATATTCTCGGTTTTTATAAACTCAGCAAATTCCTTAGCATAGCTTATTTCGTTATATTTTTCATCCTTACCGAATCCAACGGTAAAGGTTTTATCAACATCTGCCGCAGCGGCAATATAGCTGGAATCTATACCGCTTGAAAGAAAGGAGCCGACCTCAACGTCGCTTATCTTATGCGCCTTAACGGACTCTCTTATAGCCTCATCAACTATATCGGCATATTCATCCATTGTTTTGCCTGATTTATCTTCGGAAAATTCGGGTTTCCAATAACGAGTCTTTTCCATCTCGCCATCCTTTAAAGTAAAGCAATGGGCAGGCGGAAGCTTGAAAACCCCCTCGAAGAAGGTTTCCTCGGTTGGGGAATATTGAAAGGAAAGATAATTTGAAAGCGCTCTTTCATTGAGGCTCTTTTTAAAATGAGGATGCGGAAGAAAGCTTTTGATTTCGGATCCGAAAATAAAGCTATCATCCATAAAAGCATAATAAAAAGGCTTAATTCCAAAAGGATCTCTTGCTCCGAAGAGAGTTTTGGTTTTAGTATCCCAAATAACGAAGGAGAACATTCCGCGAAGCTTTTTAACCAAGCCTTCGCCATATTCCTCGAAGCCATGAACCAAGACCTCGCTATCGGAATGGGTTTTAAATACGTGGCCCTTTTCGATAAGCTCCTGTCTGATTATCGCATGATTATATATCTCTCCATTAAAAACGAGAGCGATGGTATTATCCTCGTTATAAAGAGGCTGATGACCTGCCTCGAGATCGATAATGCTAAGTCTTCTGAAGCCGAGGGCAACATCGTCATTAACAAAAACACCGCTTGAATCAGGACCGCGATGAACTATTTTATCCATCATCTGCTCCAAAACGGTTTTTGCTTTATCTCCTAAAAAATTTGTGAATCCAACATATCCGCACATTTCGAAAATTCCTCCGAATCGATTTTTTCACATAACATATTTATTATACTTTATTTTTGGAAAAACATAAAGGGTTTTTTGAAAAATTTTTTCATATTTTGGCATTTTCTTAAAAATTACCGCTAATTAGCCGCTCATATTCGCATTTTAAAGGACATTTTCAAAAAAACACTCCAAATAAAACACAACCCACCTAATTAGTGGGTTGCGTTTTTAATTAAAATTGTGCTGATATTATATTTTCGGAATAAATAGCCGATTCGCCCAATGCATAACCTTTAACGCTTCGTTTTGCGCCCGAGCTTATTCCATAAAGAGTAAGCATGGCATCATTTCCGCTTGAAACAACTATATTTTTGAATTTAGAAGCATCATCGGTATCATAGAAGGTTGCACCATATTCGGTTATTTCCTCTTCGCCTGAATAGAGATGAACAAAAGCTATCAGCTTATTATCTCCCTCTTTTGCTCCGAGAAGAGAAACAAACGCTTTATCCTCAGGTAAGTTCTCTTTGATTTCATCGGTATATTCGAGAGCCTCGATTTCCATATCTCCGAAAACAAATGCTTGAAGCTTATTGCCGATATGGAAGTTCTGACCGTTCACCTTCCAAAGAACGTTCTGCCCCGTGGAAGCGGTTATTTTGCTATCAAATGCCAGAGCTTCTTTTTCCTCACCATTTATTTTGAGGGAATATTTTGTATCAACGTCCCTTTTATAGGTTGCTATGAAGCTGGCATCAGCAAAAATCGGTTCCTCAATGTTATTATCCCAGCCCTCGAAAATATATCCATATCTTGAAGGAGCGATTATAGTTTTTGCAAAATCGAAGGCGCTTGCTCCCGATTCGATATAAGTTTCGCCGAGGAGCTCGCCGTTATAGTCGTTAAATTTAACAGAAAATCCCGAAGGTGCGCCGAAAACGCCCATATCCATTATTCCAAGATAAGAAGCATTAGCACCAACAGAAGCATCTATTATCTTAAATCCAACGTATTTACCCTTAGGCTTCGCGCTTCCAAAGCTCCATAGCTGACCTTCGGAGTTTCTGCCCTTGCAAGTCAGCTTATGGGGTTTATCCTCTCCTGAAACTCCGATATCAAGCGCATAGCCATCATAATAATCGAACAATGCAATCTTGTTTTCTTCATTATAAAGCTCGGCTTCGGTATCGGCAACGTAGATCTCATAGGTCGGGATGGCAAGGTCGGTTGTCCATTGACCCATCATATAAATATCGCTGATTATCGTTTTATTTTTCAAGGTCAAGGTAACCTTAGCATCATATTTTCCTGCCGCTGCCCTTTCCAAACCATTAAGGGGGTTCACGGTGGTATTTTCATAACCGATATTAGCGCCTGCGCTGGTTAAGGTTGCGCCGCTCGCGGAATCGGACCTTGTTCCGAACGTTCCCGCGCTTCTTAAGGTTCCGCTGATACTCGAATTGCACCAGAAATCCATGTCCTTAAGGTTAGCAAGGTCTGATTCTGTTCTGAAGGTTTTGTTTTCTTTACCCGTGAATCCAACGATGCTCCAATCCTCAATAAGATTATCCTCGGCTTTAAAATTAGCAGCAAAATAATCCATGGTTAATCCATTAAGCTTAACAGAAGCATCTTTAAGGCTTGAAACCGCGGTTAAATACTTTGCTTTTTCCGAGAACGAAACGCTTGTACTTGAAGATTCATCGGCAAAGGCAACTTTATTATTAAGCGATGATATTTTAAAGGTATAAGAGCCTGAGCCTATATTCAAAACAGTTTTTCCATTTTCGGTTGTTACAGCGTTTATTCCGTCAACAGAGGCTAAAGTTAAACCGTTCTCGGTGATTTTATCAGCATCAGCGGTGGGCAAATAAACCTTCGCAGAGGTATTTACGGGAATTGTTACCTTAAACTGAAGGTCGTTTTCAGAAAGTCTTTCCCAGCCTGACTCAATCAAGCCATAAGAAGTAGTAATGCTCGCTTCGGCTCTGTTCAAGCCTTCGGGGAGATAAGGATCAATTTTGATTTCCTTATATCCTGCGCTTATGGCAGATATACCGCCTAAATACGAATAGAACCAGTCATCGATAGAGCCCTGCATACAGTGGTCGCGAGAACGAGAGGTTGCTTCCCAAAACTCCCAAAGGGTTGTTGCTCCGTTTTCGATCCAATAGCCGAAGCTTGGGTATTCTGCACCTGTTGCAACAGCGAATGCGGTGTCTGTATAACCAAATTTGGTAAGGGCAGGAAACAGTTCTTTAACTCCCGCAATGCCTGCATTGAGTTTGTTTCCGCGCGATTTAACGTCAGCTGCCAAATTTTCTGCAACAGTTTTTTCATATTCTTCGGGCACAAGACCAAACATCAGAGGAACGGCATTAGAAGCTTGCCTATATCCTTCTCCCTTTCCGGTATCGTAAATCCCCTTTTCGGTATCTAACCACTTTTTGTTAAAAGCAGTTTTAAGAGCTGCAGCATACTCTTTCATTTCCAAGGCATCTGCCGTTTTATTTAATACAGTTGCGACTTCCTCCATCATAAGAGCATAAAGATATGCATAAGCGGAATTAACCAACGAAGTATCTTCAGGGGGCTTATGATTGCCCGGTGAAATCCAATCGCCATAATCGGCATAATCGATAAGTCCGTCAGCATCCGTTCTGTTTTTACGGAGATAATCCATCTCATACATCATATATGTATAATTATCTTTGAGGAAAGAAATATCTCCATACTCTCTGTAAAGTGTATACGGTATTCCTATTATTGCGCCGCCCCAAATGGAATCTCGGCACCAACCGTCCGATTTATTAGGCGAAAGAACTGTACCGCCACCGCTTGGAGATTGGTTATCACGAATGGAATAAAGCCAATTCTTATAGAAAACTCTCATATCGAAGTTGTTGATCGTGCTTTTTGCCATTATATTAGCATCGCCCAACCAACCGCGCTTTTCATACATAGGAGTATCGGTAATGATGGAATGGGTATTATTAAGCATTGTTCTGAGAGTTATTTCATGAATCGAATTGAGAAGCTCGTTTGAGCTTTCGAAGCTTCCCGACTCGGAAATATCGCTATGAACAATCTGAGCAGTTATATTAAGCTTTGCTTCTTCGGCTGTTCCGGGATAACCCTCAACTTCTACATATTGAAATCCCTTATAGCTAAAGCTTGGCTCCCAGATTTCCTCGGCTGAGCCTTTTAAAATATATGTATCGACCTGAATCGGGCCGGTTGTAAGACCGCTCGAACCATCGTTATTGACGGTTCCATCCGCCCTTAAAACCTCACCGTAAGTCAAGGTTACCTTATCCCCTGCGCTGCCGCTGACCTTCATTTTCGCCCAACCTGCAGTAACAACGGGATATTTGAGGACATAATGCCCTGTTCCGAGCTCTGTTACCTCAATGGCAGACATACTGTCAACGACCTTAATGGGAGCAACCCTTTGAGAAATAAGGTTGCTTGTAGGAGCATCCATGACTACCGCTTTATTCCAAGAGCCGGCATCAAAGCCGTTTTTATCCCAACCATCGAATTCTTTAGTTGCATCATAGGTTTCGCCCATATAAAGAGAATCCCGCAATGTTGGACTATCGGCAGTTTTCCAGCTTGTATCGCTCAGAATTTCGGTTGTGGTGCCATCAGTAAAGGTTACAGACAGCTTGAATCTCAACCTTGGCTCCCCGAGCCATTTTGCTGTATTCCAGAAAATAGTATCTTCGGCGGGCAAACCATAAAAGCCCCTACCTAATGTAATGCCGATAACGTGGTGGCCTTTAGATAAAAGGTCGGTTACGTCATGAACAACATAAAGCGCTGTTTTATTATATACAGTCGTGCCGGGGTCTAAAACATTGGTTCCAACGCGCTTTCCGTCAATTGTCATAACAAAATAGCCAAGACCGCAGACATAAGCTCGGGCTTCAGCAACCTCTCCCGGGAACCAAATGCTCTTTCTCAAAAGGGGCGCAGGATTCGTTGAACTTTCATTCGAAACTATTGAAACGCTTCCGCCCCAAGGGGACGAACCATAAACCTGCTGCGCTTTTGCAGGAGTCCACTGAGAATCATCAAAATCAGAAGATGTCCAATTATCCGCTAAAGTATCAGAGGTCAACCATTCCGAATTGGTTAAAATAGCGGTTTCTCCGCTTGTAGTTGCGATTTTTGCAGAGGACAACAAACCGCCACCTGTCTTAGCACCACCGGAGCCCAGCTTATTGCTTGCAACAACTGCAAAAACGTTTTTACCGGTTTTAAGAAGCGGCATTATATCTACACATTGAGCTTTTTTCCAAGAATCGGAAACGCGTTCAGATTGAGAAGCCAAAACGCCATTAACATAAAGGTCGTATTCATCATCTGCGGTTATTGCTATGTTAGCGGCAGTTACATCGCTTATAGAATCTATATTGAAGCTTTTTCTGAAATAGCGCGTGCAAGCCGGCATAGCGCTCCAATAAGCGCCATCGGCTTCATGCCAAATCCAATATGCGCCTGACATTGATAAATTCAACGAAGTTTTAGCCGATGAATTTCCGCCAATCCATTGAGCGCCACTCCAATCGGATTCATTTAGCAATGCAGTTTCAAACCAACCGTTTTCGCTCCAATCGCTCATAACGTCAGATTGATTCCAGACGCAAACCTTCCAAAAATATCTCTGTTGAGATTGGAGGGCAGCGCCTTCATATTTAACTCCTGTTGAAACATCGGAAGAAACCTTGCCTGTATCCCATATATATTCTCCGTTGTTAAGATCATCCTCATTTGATGACACAACGATCCTATATGCGGTTTGATACGAAGAACGAACATCGGAGCTGAGCGTCCATGCAAAGTAGGGGTTTTCATTATCTATTCCAAGCGGATTGCTTTCGCTATCCACTGTTATTTTGCTAATCATAATTTCAGCCCCTCCTTCTTTGGTTACGCCTGATGCTATTGCAGGAACACTTGTTCCTAAAATTAAAGACAGTGATAAAATTACCAAAAGTAATCTCTTGCAGAAACTAATCATACTTTTTTACCTCCTTAATTTATTTTTATTTTACATCAAAATCCGCCTCATTACAATAACAAATATTTATGCATTGTTATAATTTTCAACGATTTTCTTGCTTTTTTGGGCAATTTATATTAAAATATTATTGAAAGAGGTGCCACGATGAAAAGCAATCACACGGTTAATCTTAACAATTCCTATATTGAAACAAAGGGCGATATTCATATTTGGAGGCATAAAGAATCGGCAAATGTTAATATGTGCAACCATCTGCACACCTATAATGAACTTGAAATAATTGTTTCGGGGGCGGGCACGAATGAATACACAAATTTCAAAACTCCCCTTAAAATCGGCAGCGCCTACATAATTCCTCCCTTTATTTCCCATAGAATCGATATAAAGTCTGACCTTGAAATTATAACGGTTTCATTTAATGACAGATTAATTAAATATCCGAATTTATTAAAAAAAATTAAATCAGGAGCAAATTATATCGACTTATCTGCTAATAAACTATCTTCAATTAATAAAAAACTTGAGAAAATTCAATCCCTCATATATTCTAACGAAGTTTTCAGAGAAGAGACGATTTCCGCCTTATTTAACACCATTATTGTTGATATACTTAAATCTTCCGAAGTTTATAATCCATACGACCTCGACAACGATATACCACCAAAGCTAAAAAGCGCGATTTCATATATAAACAATAATTTTAGCGAAGATATTTCTTTAACAAATGTTGCCGAGGTTATAAAGCTAACCCCGAACCATTTGAGCGCTATTTTCAAAAAGCACTTAGGCATTTCCTATATAGATTATATCTGCGAGCAAAGACTTGAGCGCTCCAAAACTTTGCTGGCAGACCCCGAGCTTTCAATAAATGCAATCATCAAAATGATTGGCTTTAACTCTTCTGCATATTTTGCGGAAAGATTCAAGAAAAAATATGGTTTATCCCCTACGAAATACAGAAACGATAATAAATAATCCCCCTGATAAATTATTAAAATATTTATAATGATAGCAAATAACAAAAAAAATCAGGTGGCTTGCAATGTGAAATTGCAAGCCACCTTGTTCTGTTTTTCTTTTTGATCTGAGCTTATTAAAACAGATCTAAATTATTTAATCATGGAAGCAACTTCGTCAGCGAAGTTATCTTCTCTTTTCTGGATGCCTTCGCCCTTTTCAAAGCGAACGTACTCAGCAATAGCGATTTCGCCGCCGAGCTCCTTAGCAGTGTTAGCGATGTACTGGTTAACAGTCATGCTATCATCCATAACGAATTCCTGCTCGAGAAGACAGATTTCCTTGAGCTGCTTAGCAAGACGTCCCTGAACAAGACCTGCAAAGATCTTGTTATCTGCGATTTCTGCCTTATGAGAAACAGCAGTCTCAGCGAGAATTGCAAGAGCTTCCTTAGAAATGAAGTTTACAAAGTTCTTCTTCTGCTTAGCGTCAAGACCCTGATATACGTTGATATCCTCGTCGCTCCATTTCTTACCGGAGATTACTTCTTCGATAAGGCTGTTAAGAATCGGAATCGGGAGAGAATCAGGCTTATTAAGAGCGCTATCAATGGTGAAGGACTTCATCTTTGCGAGCTCTTCATCGGAAATATCAGCCTTGCTTAAATATTCGGGGTTCTGAGCTGCAATCTGCATAGCGAGCGCTTTACCCATAGCAGCGAACTCAGGCTTAGCAGCGGTTTCGTCGCTTGTGTTGAACTTAACGAGAACGCCGATAGAGTTACCTGCGTGAACATAAGCAGAGGTGATTCCCTCATAGCGAACAAAACGACGGATAGAAAGGTTCTCGCGGAACTTAAGGAAGATTTCCTGAACCATCTCTTCAACTGTTGCGCCTGCTTCATTTTTGCACTGAAGAAGAGCAGCAACGTCTTCGGGGTTCTGCTCAGCAGCAATCTGAGCAACCTTAGCTACGAATGCTTTGAATTCATCATTAGAACCAACAAAGTCGGTCTCGCTGTTTGCTTCAACTACTGCAGCAATGCCGTTTCCGCAATAAGTTACAACTGCGCCTTCTGCTGCAACGCGGTCTGCCTTCTTTGCTTGAGAAGCAAGACCCTTTTCTCTGAGGTAGTCGACAGCCTTATCCATATCGCCATCGCACTCAACCAAAGCCTTTTTACAATCCATCATACCGCAACCGGTCTTCTCGCGAAGAGCCTGCACGTCTTTAGCTGTAAATGATGCCATTTGTTTTTCCTCCTAGTGAACTTAATTTATAAGATAATGATTATTCAGCAGCTTCTTCTGCTACTTCTGCTTCTGCCTCTTCAGCTTCTGCAGCTGCGCCCATCTGCTCGCCCTGTCTGCCTTCGATAACTGCTGCAGCCATAGTCTGAGTGATGAGTTTAACAGCGCGGATAGCGTCATCATTACCGGGGATTACGTAATCAACCTCATCGGGATCACAGTTGGTATCAACGATAGCGATGATCGGAATACCGAGCTTATGAGCTTCCTGAACAGCAATCTTCTCTTTTCTGGGGTCAACGATGAAGAGAGCACCGGGGAGCTTATGCATATCCTGGATACCACCGAGGAATTTCTCGAGCTTTTCGATTTCGAGGTTTAATTTGATAACTTCCTTCTTGGGAAGAAGCTCGAAAGTTCCGTCCTCGCGCATGGTGCGGAGCTGATTGAGTCTCTCAATTCTGTGACGGATAGTTCTGAAGTTTGTGAGCATGCCGCCGAGCCAACGAGCGTTAACAAAGGGCATACCGCAAGCAATAGCGTCTTCCTTAACGGAATCCTGAGCCTGCTTCTTTGTGCCAACGAAAAAGATATCCTTTCCTTCTGCGGCGATGTCGCGAACAACCATATAAGCGTCGTTCAACTTTTTAACGGTTTTCTGCAAATCGATGATGTAGATACCGTTACGCTCAGTGAAGATATACTGAGCCATTTTGGGGTTCCAGCGTCTTGTAAGATGTCCGAAATGAACACCTGCTTCGAGAAGCTGTTTCATTGATACTACTGACATTTTAATTTCCTCCTTCAGGTTTGTTCCTCTACCTTCCTTAACTCGAAAATATCTTTTCGGCACCTGTTAGGCTCGGGAAGGTATGTGAATTTTTTTAGCCACAAGCCATCAGTACACACTTGTAGCCTTAAAATTATATCACAACAAAAAGCAATAATCAAGAACTATTTTTATTTTTGGCGAAATTTATAACGAAAAGGGCTTTTTAAGCCGATTTTTGCTAAAATTACACAAAATCAGTTCATTTCATTACGCTTTTTGAAGAATAACTCCTTAATTTCCTCTCTTAAAGCCATATTTTCGGGCGCAGAAAGATTCGGGTCCTTATCAATAACATAGGCCGCCGCCTTACCTGCCGCCTCAAGCTCTCTCATATCGCAGCTGAGGTCTGCCATTCTGAAATCGGGAAGACCATGCTGACGGTTGCCCATAAAATCTCCGGGGCCACGAAGCTTTAAATCCTGCTCGGAAATTTTGAAGCCATCGGTGGTCTTACACATTGTATTAAGCCGCAGCTTGGTTTCTTCGCCTTTAGAATCCGAAACGAGGATACAATGTGACTCATGCTCCCCTCGCCCAACTCTGCCTCTAAGCTGATGAAGCTGAGAAAGCCCGAAGCGCTCTGCATTTTCTATCACCATCACCGTGGCATTAGGTACGTCGACTCCAACTTCGATTACCGTTGTTGCAACGAGAAGCTGAATTTCTCCATCCTTAAAAGCGCGCATAACAGTTTCCTTCTCCTGAGGCTTTTGCTTTCCATGGAGAAGCCCAACGTTATAGCCCTTGAAGGCTCCGTTTTTCAGCTCTTCAAAATAGGACTCAGCCGCTTTCATATCGTTATCATTCTCCCCTTCTTCAACAAGGGGGCAAACGATATAAGCCTGCCTTCCATCAGTTATATTCTTCTTTATAAAATTATGGATGCGAGGGCGATATCCTTTGCCAACGGCATAGGTAGAAATAGGTTTTCTGCCTTTTGGCAGAACGTTTATAGTTGAAATATCGAGATCGCCATAAAGGATGAGGGCGAGTGTTCTTGGAATCGGAGTTGCAGACATAACGAGGATATGAGGACTTGCGCCTTTAGAAGCTAATTTTCCTCTTTGATTAACACCAAACCGATGCTGCTCATCCGTTACAACAAGACCCAAATTATAAAACTCAACGTCATCCTGAATCAGGGCTTGCGTTCCGATAACTATATTAATTTCTCCGCTTTTAAGGGCTTCTTTAATTTTCTGCTTCTGAGATTTTTTAACGGAACTCGTTAAAAGCTCGATTTTAAGCCCTGTATTTCCTAAAAATCCAAGAATGGTTTTAAGATGCTGTTCTGCAAGAATTTCGGTTGGCGCCATCATTACGCACTGCATTCCGTTTTTTGCGGCAGTATGCATAACTGCGGCAGCGACCGCCGTTTTACCCGACCCGACATCACCTTGAACGAGCCTGTTCATCTGCCTGCCCGTTTTCATATCCTCAAAGCATTCCAAAACAACCTTATTTTGAGAATCGGTTAATGTGAACGGCAGAAGATTTTTAAACTCCTCAAAATAAAAGCTATTGAGGCTCATTCCGTTTCTTATCTTATTGCTTGAGCGCATAATACTAACGCCCATTCTGAAAAGGAAAAGCTCTTCGAAAACAAGGCGTTTTCTTGCCGCTTCAAGGCTTTCATAGTCAGTCGGGAAATGGATGTTTCTTATTGCAAAATTGATATCACAAAGCGCATATTTACGCCTTATTATATCAGGGATAAGCTCAGGGGGCATAAATTCCATTGCCGCTTTAACTGCATTCCTGATATTGCCTTGCTTAAGCCCTGCGGTTAGATTATAAACAGGAATTATTCCCGCTTTATCAGGCTCGATTATTTCGGGAGAGGTCATCTGCCTATCGCTGAAATTGCCCGAAATTTTGCCATAAAAAATATAGGTTTTGCCCTCTTTTAAGCCTTCTGCGGCATATTTGTTATTGAATATTTTAACCTGCAAAAGCCCTGAATCATCGGCTGCGGAAAAGCTATAAATTTCGAGATTATTTTTAGTTTTATAATGATGAATTTTTGAAACTATCCTACATTTAACCGCAACAACAGTTTCGGGAATTGCATCAAAAAGCTTGACTGTGTTCTTAAAATCCTTATATGCTCTCGGATAAAAACGCAAAAGAGCATAAGCGGTATCAATGCCGAGCTTTTTGAAAAGCTCGGCACGTTTCTCGCCTATACTCTTTACATATTGAATCTCTCTGGATGCCATTGAGACTCCTCCGAATTTAATTTATTCAACCGATATAATGAAATAATATACAGGCTGACCACCGTTAATAACAGTTACTTCAACAGAATTTGAAAGCTTTGCTGCAACAGCCTGCCTTATCATTTCTGCTTTACTGCTCGAAATCCCCTCTCCATAAATAAGGGTTACGTATTCTGTATCCTTATTAGCGAGAGATTTTGTAAGCTTAACAACAGTCTTTTCAAGATCGGTATCAGTAAAGGTAATCTTTCCGTTAGCAAGAGCCAAAAGATCGCCTTTGTTTATCTTTTTGCCATCATATTCGCTATCTCTTGCGGCATAAGTTACCTGACCCGTTCCAACCTTATGATAAGCCTCGCGCATAGCGATTGCATTAGCTTCATAATCAGCATCGGGATCAAATGCGAGCATTGCCGAAATTCCCTGCGGAATAGTTTTGGTCGGGAGAACGATTACCCTACGGCTTGAAAGCGGAACCGCCTGCTCTGCCGCCATAATAATGTTCTTATTATTAGGAAGAACGAAAACAGTTTCAGCAGGAGTTAACTCAACCGCTTTTAATATATCGTCTGTACTGGGGTTCATGGTCTGACCGCCGGAAACGACAGTATCAACGCCGACATCATGGAAAAGCTCTTCAAGGCCTTCTCCTGCGCTTACTGCAACGAATCCATAAGGATTAGTTTGAGGCGCCGGAGTATAGCTCTCTGATTTATCGAGAGTTTCGGTTTTCTTAGGTTCCTTCGCCTCATGCTTTGCTCTTTCATGCTGATCGCGCATATTTTCGACCTTCATATTAACGAGCTGACCAAACGTCAAGCCCTTTTCGAAGGCGTTACCGGGATGGTCGGTATGAACGTGAACCTTAATTATTTCATCATCATCAACAACGACAACGCAATCACCGATAGTTTCGAGATAAGCTCTGAGCTCTGCGGGATTGCTCTCTGCGCTTTCGCGCTTAACGATGAACTCTGT
Source organism: Acutalibacteraceae bacterium (assembly GCA_045656785.1). GTDB lineage: Bacteria > Bacillota > Clostridia > Oscillospirales > Acutalibacteraceae > UMGS1532. The sequence goes on from JAZORV010000022.1 coordinate 15,930, forward strand.
GCAATAAGTGAAGGTGATTTCGCCTTCATATTCTGCAGCAGCATTTGTTCCTGCGCTCTCCTGAGGCTCTTCGGTTGCAGCTTTTCCGGAAGAGATAATCTCTCCGCCCGAAATCACCTGATACATACCCTCGAGGATAACCACCAAGCCCTTTCCGCCTGCATCAACAACGCCTGCTTTTTTAAGAACGGGAAGAATCTCGGGAGTTTTTGCCAAGGCATCCTTTGCGCCTTCTATTGCATAAGCAAAGGTTTCAACAGCGCCATCTCCGCGCTTTGCTGCCTTCTTTGCCCATTCGCCGGCAACTCTGACAACCGTGAGGATAGTACCCTCGGTCGGCTTCATAACAGCCTTATATGCTGCTTCGCTACCCATTTCAAAAGCTCTTGCGATTTCCTTTGCTCCTGCAACCTCAACATCCTTGAAGCCCTTAGCAAAGCCGCGGAAAATAAGGGAAAGAATAACGCCCGAATTTCCTCTGGCTCCGCGCAAAAGAGCGGATGCAACCGTTGCGGCAACCTTATCTGCAGAGCAATTCTCCATTTTAGCGACTTCTTTTGCAGCATTGGCAACCGTCATAGACATATTTGTTCCCGTATCGCCATCGGGCACGGGG
>JAZORV010000023.1:0-6931 GCA_045656785.1 Acutalibacteraceae bacterium
ATTATCGGATCAGATACAATCGTTGTTTTTGAAGGAAAAGTTTTAACTAAACCTATCGACGATGATGATGCTTTTGATATGCTTAAATGCCTATCAGGCAAAACTCATTCGGTTTATACAGGAGTAACAATTTTAAGCGAAAATAAATCAGTAACTTTTTGCTCGGAAGCTAAGGTAACTTTTGCTGAAATTAGCGATGAAGAGATAAAATGGTATATCGAAACTGAAGAACCCCTTGATAAAGCCGGTGCTTATGGGATACAAGGCTTGGGTTGCAGGTTTATTGAGAAGATTAATGGTGATTTCTACACAGTTATGGGGTTGCCCGCAAATGAAACTTACAAAGCATTAAAAGAATTTGATTATTAATTTTAAAGGAGCAGAATATGTTTACAAGAGATATTGGAATAGATTTGGGAACTGCTAATACTTTGGTTTGCATAAAAGGAAAGGGAATAACAATGCGTGAGCCGTCCGTTGTTGCTTACGACGTTAGAACGGATGCGGTTAAGGCTGTTGGAAAAGATGCTAAAGAAATGATTGGCAGAACTCCGGGTTCTATCGTTGCTGTCCGTCCGTTAAAAGATGGCGTTATAGCCGACTTCGACGTTACAGCCGCAATGCTAAAAAGATTCATTAAGCAAGCATTAAGAGGCTCGCTTGTATCAAGGGCAAGAGTAGTTATTTGCATTCCCGCAGGCGTAACCGAAGTTGAAAGCAGGGCTGTTTATGATGCGGCCAGAATGGCGGGAGCTGTCGATACCGACCTCATAGAGGAGCCTATGGCTGCTGCAATAGGTGCAAATATCGATGTTAACGATGCTAAGGGTAGCATGATTGTTGATATCGGCGGAGGAACCAGCGAGGTCGCTGTTATTGCACTCGGAGATATCGTAACAGCTCAATCTGTTCGTGTTGCCGGTGACGATATCGATGAAGCAATAATCAACTATATCAGAAAAAAGCACAATATGCTTGTTGGCGAAAGAACAGCAGAGCAAATCAAGGTTGAAATTGGTTCTACTTTACCTTTAGAGGAAGAAAAAACGATGGAGGTCAGAGGTCGAAATCTTTTAGACGGTCTTCCTAAAAACATCGAAGTTAATTCCGAGGAAATCAGAGAAGCCATATCTGATCCGGTTATGCAAATTATCGATGCAATCAGATCAACTCTTGAGAGAACACCTCCTGAATTAGCCTCAGATATTATAGATAAAGGTATTGTTTTAACGGGTGGCGGCGCTCTTTTAAAAGGCTTTGCAGAACTTATTGAACAAGAAACAGGAATTATTGTTACCGTTGCTGAAAACGCCCTTGATTGTGCTGTTTTGGGAACCATGAAATGGCTCGATAATGCCACTTCGTTCGATACCTATACAAGCAGAAGAGGAAAGAGATACAGATAATTTTATTTAAGGTGGATATTTTATGCGTTTTTTCTTTAGAAGCAGACGCTTTAAAATAATTTGCTGTGTTGTTGCGGCTTTGATCACAGTAGCTATTATTATTAGAATAATCGGAGGAACTGTTGCTCCTCATTCAGGCATTTTGGGCGCTATTGCGCAGCCCTTTAGATCTGCCGCAACTTCTATCAGTGATTGGTTTGAAGATTATAATAAAAAGCTTAATGACGGAGAAGAGCTTATAAAAGAGAATAATGACCTTCAAAAGAGAGTAGACGAGCTTTCTAAACAAATTGTTGAATACGATGAAGCGAAGAAACAAAATGATTTTTTGAAAGATTTTCTTGAAATCAAAGAGGAGAACCCTGATTTTAAATTTGAAGAAGCGACGTTGATATCTCGCGATAATGATGATAAAGGCTTTTCTTTTACTATCAATAAAGGGTCGGTCAACGGGATTTCAGCGTATGATCCGGTAATAACCGCATCGGGGCTTGTTGGATACATATCCGAGGTCGGACCCGGTTATGCAAAGGTTATGACCTTGTTAAGCGAGGATATGGATATCGGTTGTGTTGATTATAGGACTTCGGACGTTGGCATTGTAACCGGAAATTCTTCGGTTTCTTCAGAAGGTCTGGTTGATTTTCATAATCTTCCGAGAAGCTGCTCGGTTGCTCTTAACGATATAATTGTTACGGCAGGTGGAGGAATTTTTCCTGAAGGATTGATAGTTGGAACGATTCAAAGCTTATCTTCCGAAGAAAATCAAACTTCTATTACTGCTAAAATCAAATGCGCTGTAGACGTTGCTGAAATAAGAGATGTTATGGTTATCACTTATTTTGATGGACAAGGCTCCGTTTCCGAAAAGGTTGATTAATCGGAGGCATATATGAAAAAAACTAATAAATATGATTATGCAGCATTTATAATTGGAGGAATTGTTTTTTTCTTTCTTTATTTGCTTCAATATTCTGATATCTGGGATACCGAGAGAATGGGATTTCCTCAACTAATGCTTTCTGCGGCAATTCTAAGCGGAATGTTCTGGGGAGATAAGATCGGTTCAATTTTCGGCTTCTTTATAGGCGGTTTCGTTGATGCTGTGGCTTATGATTCTATTTGTTTTAATACAATTTTTATGATACTTGCAGGTTATTTTAGCGGAATTCTCGTTTTGAAGCTGATTAACAATAATTTCAAAGCAGCTCTGCTTTTATCTTTCAGCGTTACAATTTTGTATTATTTTTGCAGATGGTGTTTTTCGGGCTTCAAGATTAATCTTCTTGAAACCGGGCTCGTACATTCAGCTTTTTGGACTATTTTATATTTTCTTCCTATGTATGGATTTATGTATTTATTAAACAGAAAAAAACAATAATTTGAGAAAGGAGCCGATATATGAGAAGCAAAAAGAAAATAAGCGGAAGGAATATTTTTCTTGCTCTTTTACTCGTGTTCGTCTTTGTTGCATATTCGGCTCGTGTTTTTCAGCTTCAGGTTATTGACAGAGACTATTATATAACTCAAGCCGAGGGCATAACCTCAACTAAATCCATTATAAAAGCCGCAAGAGGAGAAATTCTTGATACTTACGGACGACCGATAGCAGTTAACAGGGATGGCTATAATATTGTTCTGAATCGTGCTTATATTGATATGGATGAGGTTAATGAAACATTGCTCATCTTGACCAATTATTTAAAGCTTAATGGCAAAGAATGGAAGGATGATTTGCCATTAAAAAAGAATAGCGTTGATTTTGCAGGTTCAAAAGACGATATCGCAATGCTTAAAAATAAACTTGGCCTCAATTCTTATTCAACTGCTCAAAACTGTTTTGACAGTATGGTTTCGAGATACGGTTTAGAGAATCTTAATAAAGAACTTCAAAGAAGGTTAATGGGAGTCAGATACACGATGGAAAAAGAAGATTTTTCTGTGTCTTTGCCATATACTTTTTCTGAAGACGTTGGCGAAAAGATAATGACTGCGCTTTATGAGTCGTCATTTGAGCTTGAGGGCGTTGAAATCGAATCTGTTCCTGTTAGGGAATACGTGGAGGGGAATATTGCAACTCATCTGATCGGTTCCGTTGGCTCGATTCAGGCTGAGGACTGGGAGGAATATAAGAAAAAAGGATATTCTTATGATGATAAGGTTGGAATAAGCGGTATTGAATACGCTTATGAGGAATATCTTCACGGTTCTGATGGTGAAATTACTTATGAGCTTGATGCGAGTGGTAAAATTATAAGTTCTAAGGTTACAAAGAAGGCGATTGCGGGGAATACGTTAATTTTGTCACTTGATAAAACTCTCCAAGTCGTTGCTCAGAATTCTTTAGCTGAATTAATTAAAGAATTAAAAAAGAAAAACAGCGAAATCTCGGGCGGAGCAGTTGTTGTTTCTAACGTTAAAACAGGAAATATATTATGCGCTGCTAATTATCCGAGTTATTCTTTTGAGGATTATAAAAAGAACTATTCTGAACTCGCCCAAGATCCGGATATGCCTTTATTGAACAGAGCTTTTATGGGAGCATATCCACCCGGCTCTGTTTTTAAGCCTGCTGTAGCAACAATTGGATTGCATCTAAATAAGATAACTTCGGCAGAGAATATTTTTTGTAAGCACACCTATGACTATTATGAGGATTCTCAACCTACCTGCATGGGATATCATGCAAATGTAAGCTTAAAAGAAGCAATTTCAGTTTCATGTAACTATTATTTTTATGAGCTCGGAAGAAGAATCGGTATATCAGATATGAATAAATATTGCTTGCAATATGGGCTCGGAACTTCAACCGGAGTTGAGCTTCCTGAAAGTACGGGCGTTTTGGCGGGTTCTGATTATTCCGAAAGTGTTGGCTCGACCTGGTCTCCGGGTATGACGCTTAGCGCCGCTATCGGTCAATCTGATAATATGTTTACTCCGCTTCAGCTTTGTATGTATACATCCACTGTTGCTAATAACGGTGTTAGATATAAAGCTAGTCTTTTGAGCAAGATTATGAACTATTCTTTAACGGAAACCGTTCTTGAATATGAGCCGGTGGTTTTAAATAAAATTAATATAAGCAAATCTGTTTATTCTGACGTTAAAGACGGTATGCTTTCCGTTACTACCGATGGAACCGGAAGTGCTGTTTTTGAAAATTATGAAATAATGGTTGGTGGAAAGAGCGGAACTGCCGAAAACCCGGGCGGGGATCATAGTGTGTTCGTTGCTTTTGCTCCTTTTGACTCGCCTGAAATAGCCGTTTCTGTTGTCATTGAGCATGGACTAAAGAGTTATACGAGCGCATCTTTGGTAAAAGAAATCTTTGATGAATATTTTTTGAAGCAGTACGGCAAAAAATCTGACCAACAACAAGACACAATTTTGCAATAATTTTCTTTACAATAAAAAATTTTTGTGGTATAATCATTAATAAGGATATATTAGGAGGCAATTTGTGGGTAAACTTACAGTTATTACCTCGGGTAAAGGTGGAGCAGGAAAGTCCACTCTTTCTGTTGGTCTTGCTTCTGCGTTTAATAAGAGAAATAAAAGAGTTTTGTTAATAGATTGCGATGAAGGATTAAGATGCCTTGATTTGATGCTTGGAGTCAGCGATAAGCTTGTCTTTGACCTTAGCGATATTCTTAACAACAACAAGTCTATTGATGAAGTCGCCCTTAAAATTAACGATAACGTTTCTTTAATAGCGGCGCCATCTACTGTTAATTCCTATAATCGTGTAGCATTTGGCAAATTTTTAACTAAAATTGTCGATTTATATGATCATATTATTGTTGATTGTCCTGCAGGAATTGACAAGGCATTCTATAATGCGCTGCCTTCGTTTTCATGCGTTTTAGTTGTTGAAACTCTTGATGCTATCGGATGTAGATCGGCTTCAATTTTAGATGATCTTCTATTTGATAGCGGAATTGAGGATAGATATCTTATAATTAATAGATTTGATTATTTCTATCTTAAAGCAAAGAAAGTTATATCTCTTGATGATATTATCGATCTAAGCGGTTTAACGATTAAAGGAATTGTCCCTTTCGATATCGAACTTTCTCATTTGAGCGCAATGGGTTGCCTTTATAACGAAAGCGAGGCGTTTAATGCTTATTTGAGAATTGCTGATAGAATAAGCGGACTTAACGTTCCTTTGCCAAAACTTAAAAATTTATAAAATAATATAGGAGGGGTCATCCTTGAATATTGCTTTAATAGCTCATGATGCAAAAAAAGAATTAATGGTGCAGTTTTGTATTGCATATTGCGGTCTTTTAAGTAGACATAATTTGCTCGCAACCGGCACTACGGGAAAACTTGTTGCTGAAGCAACCGGACTTGATGTTATCAAGTTTTTGAGTGGAAACCAAGGCGGTTCTCAGCAGATAGCTTCAAGAATCGGATGCGATGAGGTTGACCTCGTTCTTCTTTTCAGAGATCCTCTTAATCCTAAGCCTCATGAACCTGACGAAATGTCAATTCTAAGGCTTTGTGACGTGTATAATATTCCGGTTGCAACTAACATTGCAACTGCCGAAGTGCTTATTCATGGCCTTGAAAGAGGAGATCTTGATTGGCGTGATATCGTTAAAGATGATAAATTTTAAATATTGTAAGGGCGGCTATTCCGCCCTTCATTTATGATAAAGGAATGGTATTTTAAAATGGCTGAACAAAATAAAGCCCCGAGGGGAACGGCTGACGTAACTCCTGAAATTAGCTACAAATGGCAGTTTGTTGAAAAAACTATGCTTCAAACAGCTCAATTATTTGGGTATAAAGAAATCAGAACTCCTGTTTTTGAGCATACCGAAGTTTTCACAAGAAGCGTTGGTGATACAACCGATGTTGTTCAAAAGGAAATGTATACCTTTAACGATAAGGGTAACAGATCTATAACTCTTCGCCCTGAAATGACTGCGGGAGCTGTGCGTTTGGCTATAGAGCACGGTCTCGTTAATGGAGCTCTTCCCGTTAAAACCTGTTATATAGGCCCTTGCTATAGATACGAAAAGCCACAAGCCGGAAGACTTAGAGAGTTTCATCAATTCGGTGTTGAATGCTTTGGCGCAGGAGACGCGGCTGCTGATGCTGAGGTTATTTCTCTTGCAAAGCAGGTGTTGGATACTTTAGGCATTAAAGATCTTTCTTTAGAAATCAATTCTATTGGTTGCCCTGAATGCAGAGCTAGGTATCACGAAGCACTAAAAGCCTTCTTTACGGAAAGAAAGGACGAGCTTTGCGAAACTTGCAAGGATAGGCTTGATAGAAATCCAATGCGTATCCTTGATTGCAAATCTCCCGTTTGCGGAGAAATTGCTTCGGGCGCTCCAAAGATGATAGATTATCTTTGCGATGATTGTAAAAATCACTTTGAAGCTGTTAAAGCGCATCTTGACGCTGCAGAAATTCAATATAAAGTTAATCCGACCATCGTTAGAGGCTTGGATTATTATACCAAAACCGTTTTCGAATTTGTTTCAGATTCTATCGGCGCTCAGGGTACCGTT
>JAZORV010000024.1:0-3765 GCA_045656785.1 Acutalibacteraceae bacterium
CCATTCTGTTTGAGCATTATCAGTTCCATGCATACAAGTAAAGGTTTTGCTTTCTAACTTTTCTCCGTTTAATTCAACATTAAAAAGCGAGCCTTTATTCGCGTTGCTTCTGAAAATCTGCAAAAACAAAGTTTTGCAAGAATCTATTTCAATAATCATCGGAGAATAATCTTGAGCATATTCGGCAGTAAACCCAAAATATTTTTTGAATCCAAAACACCTTTCATCCGAATCAATGCTAAACGAACCAAGGCTTTTAATTCTAATTCCTTGATATTTTCCTTCATAAATATCTTTTAATGAGTAAATAGCCGCGCCATCATAGATTTTGCCATCAGGATGAATGGTTTCATCAGGTATCAATGCATCAGCTTTTTCAATATTCTCAATTTCTTGGCAAACTTTACCGAAATAATGATTAAGAATTAAAGCCGCCATTGGATGGCCAACGCTATTAGGATGAACCTTTTCGTTAGAAAACTTATAAAAATCCTCTCTAAAACCGAATGCATTGCGATATGAGATATGAGGAATACCATAATGTTTAGAAATGGGTTCGTGAAGCGCCTGAGATGAGCTATTATTAGTTGTATCCATCGAAAGCATAACGAGGGCTGTTCCGCTTTCTAAAAACCTACGAACCATCGCTTCATAGGTTCCCTGCTTATACAAAAATTCCGAACCATCATTAACACACCATTCAACTATAACGAGATCGGGATTTCTATCTAAAACGTCCTCTCCCATTCTATGAACAGCATAAGGAGTATCAGTTGCTCCGATGCCGGCGTTCGCATTAACAACGGGGCAAGAAAACATTTTTTCAAACCAACGACAAACGTGATGAGGATATGTATTATCGTTTAAAGGAAATAGAGAGTTTAGCTCATATTCTGCCTTGGGCTGAGAGGCTGAGGAAGAGCCCGCAGTTATCGAGCCACCAAAGAAGGAAATTACAATCTCCTCTCCCCTCATCGCCTTTTTGATAACCTCTCCTATTCTGTAACGATTTCCACTATTAACAATAGCGTTTTCGAGCTCTTTTCTATCTATTGATAAATCCGAAAGCTTTATAATTTCATCTATATATTTTTCTTGATTTAATAGAAAATTGTTTTCCATATCAGTACCGCCTTTTGAAATAAACTTTATTGCAAAGCAAGAGCCTCCGAAGAAGCTCTTGCTTTAAATTTTAATTAACTTTTAAGAAAGCATAAGAGCAAAAAGTCTTAAATATGAAGAAGGATTAGCAGAATAATTGATTGTTGGGTAAATCTTCATAACAACCTTTTCGCCTTCGGGATAATAGCAAATTCTTGTTGTACACCAATGATATTTGCTTTCGGTTTGAGAGTTATCTGAACCATGCTTACAAGTGTAGGATGAATTATCAACCTTTCTTTCGCCATTGATATCGATCTCAAACGTTGAACCTGTGTTCATTCCATCACGGTTAACAAGGACAAACGCAGTTTTAAGCTTATCGATCTCGATAACAACGGGTTGATAAGAGCTTGCAGCTTTAGCTACCATACCATAATATCCTCTGAAGCCGTGGGTATTCATGGAGTTTTCAAAAGAGAATGATCCGAGAGAGGTTATCTTAACACCCTCAACCTTGCCATCATAAATATCCTTAAAGCTTGCAATATATGCACCATAATAGTCATCTGCCTCTTCATGCACTAATGTTTCAGATACGGGAGAAACAAAGCTGCCAATCGTTGCGATTTCCTCGTAAATGCCCTGTAGATAATTATCAACAAGAAGACCAGCTAAAGGATGGCCAACAATGTTAGGATGGGTAGCATCGGTGGTGAAGTTTGTGAAGTGTGGGTTATCTGAATAAGCATCGCGATAGGATACCATCGGAACATCATAAAGCTTAGAGATTGGCTCGTGGAGACTCTGAGAAGAGCCACCCGTTCTGGTTGCCATACTAAGCATAAGAAGAGCAATATCTTCATGCTCTAAGAACTGGCGAACCATTGCTTCATAGGTTCCCTGCTTATAGGAAAATTCAGAACCATCGTTAACGCACCACTCAACAATTACGAGATCCGGATCATAAGGAAGAACGTCATAATGCATTCTGTGAACTGCATAAGGAGTATCAGTTGCTCCGATACCGGCATTTTGAACTTTTATATTACAACCATATTTTTCCTCGAAGGTCTGCTCCCACCAATAAGTTATCCAATCGGTGTAGCTATTATTGGAGGTTTTAAAATTAGGAGTGATTCCGGATTCTGCATTAGGATAAGAGGAATGCCCCGAACGAGCAGTGATAGAACCTCCGAAATAGACAATAGTGATCTCCTCACCGCGCATTGCCTTTTTCATAACGTTAGCAATTCTCGAACGGTTACCTTCATTATAAATACCTTTGTTAAGAGTATCAACGGTTATTCCGCTAACGCCTGATCTTGTAATAACATCCTGAGTGAAGGCATCCATTTCTGCAACAAGCGAATCATCAGAAACATAAGTCTTGGTATCAAAATTCAAAAGGAATTTGCGATTTTTAATAACATCAGAAACGGTTACTTTGCCGTTTGCATCATAATCTGCGGCAGCAGTTGGAATAGTAGCCGTTCCTTTGAGAACGTGGTTTGCTCCGCTTACTATGTCAGTAACGGTAATCTTATTATCATTATTGTAGTCGCCCAAAACTCCAACTTCATAATAATCGGTGCTTACTTCACCTATAGAGAATTTAAGTTGGTCTCCCTTTGAAATTTTGGTATCGCTTTTCTTTAATTTTCCTTGAGAGTCTTTAACTATAACGGAATCCTTAGGAACATTTGAAGTATATGCAATTTCATATTTTGTTGCATTCAAAGGGAAATAAGCTTTGCCTTCGTCTATCGAAATCTTTGAATTAATCTCTTCCTCATTGATTCCGATTTCAACATAAATATCATCGGTAACCTTCTCAATATAATAGTTACCATTTTTATCAGGAGTTAATACAGTTTGCCCATGCTTAACCGCTTGAACAACTGCGATTCCTTTAGTTTCAACGCTGAATCTTGTCGGCGCTCCTTTTGTTGCCCAGATTCCACCACTTTTTGACTGTTCTCCTGAAATAAGGTTACCAAAAGTATCTTTTATAGTTGTACCACCGGTTGTGTCGGAAACAACAAATTCTGCAGCTTCAACGAAAATAAGATTATCAATATAAGAAACCGTGTTAGAAGCACAGGTATTAAACTTAGTTTTTAACATATTAGAGTCAGCGGTAAACTGAACAACTTTATGCTGCCATTCGTTAACGATAGTTCCATCAGGATAGAATCGATGATCGTTAACGGATTCCATATAAAAATCACTATGTTGAGGAGTGATTGAAAAAGGAGTTGAATGAGCACCGGTAACAAATGCATCAAACATCATGATATAGCTTTGACCAACAGTACAAGGTTCATAAAACATATTATAAGTTTTATTGTTCCACGTATAGGTTGTAGGATAAGAACTTTGACCTAAAGCCGCCCACCCTGATGCAGGGACTTTTAGCGCCTTTCCGTAGGCAGGATCTCCCGAATCAGCAATAGAATATCCTGAAGAGAAACTGTTGCTTTTAGCAGTAGAAAAATCGTTGTAGCAAATAGTGTATTCAGGATCTACTTCGTAAACGATTGCGTCGGAAATATCATCTTCAACAAAATCAGAAGAATCACCATATCCACCCTCGGCACAAGCAACGGTATTGAGAATCGTTGCAAGCATCACAAGGCTTAAAAGAATTGATAAAAGCTTTTT